>DASRDP010000168.1 GCA_035652535.1 Chloroflexota bacterium | reverse complement strand
CCTCTTCGCCGAGACCGAAGAGCGCATCCGTGCGATGGACGAGCAGGGGATTGACGTCGAAGCGCTCAGTATCAATCCGTACTGGTATGCGGCCGAGCGAGACCTCGCGGCGGAGATCATCCGAATTCAGAATGAGCGGCTCGCTGAGTTTTGCGCGGCCAACGGCGATCGGTTTGTCGCGTTTGCCACCGTTGCCCTTCAGCACCCCGACCTGGCGGCCGAGCAGCTGGAGCATGCCGTTCGAAGGCTCGGCTTGCGGGGCGCCGCGGTGGGCGGGAGCGTCGAGGGCGAGGAGCTGGCGAACCCGCGGTTCCACCCATTTTGGGCCAAGGCTGAAGAGCTGGGCGCCCTCATCTTCATGCACCCTATGGGCACTCGGGAGCTGGCCAGCAGGCTCACCGGCAGCGGCGGGCTCGACAACGCTATCGGAAACCCGCTCGAGACGACCATCGCCCTCTCCCATCTGATCTTCGAGGGTACCCTGGACCGATTTCCCGGGCTGAAGCTTTGCGCCGCCCACGGTGGCGGCTACCTGCCCTCGTACGCCGGCCGATCGGATGCGATCGTCGAGGCGTTTCCCGAGCGCAAGCGCGTCCCACTCAAGAAGCGGCCCACCGAATACCTTCGTCAGCTCTATTTCGACTCGCTGGTCTTCACCGGCGAGGGCCTGCGCCATCTGATCGCCGAGACGGCGGCGGGGCAGATCATGCTGGGGACCGATTACCCGTATCCGTGGACCACGACGGCCGTCGACCACATCCTGAATACACCGGGCCTTACGGACGCCGAGCGCGTCGCGATTCTCGGTGGAACAGCCTCGAGTCTGCTCGGGATCGACCCCGACTTCTGAGCCGCATCGACGGGTCTACTGCCAGCTCCACTCGTAGATGCGCATCATCCCGTTCGGAGCGTCCGGGGTCTCGCGCGCAATGGGGCCTTTCAACGACGCCACGTGCGCGGTGATGATCGGCTGGTACCAGTAGGGAATCCACGGTAGCTCCTGTGTCAGGATGCGGTTCATCTCGGCGACATCGTGGATTCGATCGGGTGCGCGAAGCGCTTTCGTGTAATCCGTGTAGAGGCGGTCATAATCGGCGTTGCTCCACGCGCCATAGTTGTTGCCGCGCCAGCGGTTCGCCGGACCGGCCGTTTGCTCGGTCGTGAAGTTTTCCAGCGACGCCAAATCGCCCCCGCCACCCCATACCAGCATGCCGGGCCGCTGCGTGTACGTCTCGGCCTCACGGCTCTGCGCGGCGGGAAGGATGTTGCTGTGTGCGTTGAAGCCCGCGGCCTTCAGGCCGTCGACGATCACGCTGTTTTCCTGCTCGTTCTTCGATCCGGAGGAGGAGGCGACTTCCAGATCGAAGGGAGTGCCGTCCTTCCCGACGAACAGTCCGTCCACGCCTCTGGTGAAACCTGCTTCGTCCATCAGCTGCTGGCTCTTGGCCGGGTCATACGGATACTTCGTGATAACCCGGTCGATCTCCTGATAGTAGGGTAGGCGCGGCGACACAAACGCGTCGGCCAACAGTCCCTTGCCGGACTGGAGCGCGTCGCTCGCGGCCGCTTTGTCGAGGGCAGATGCCAACGCGCGCCGCACGCGCACGTTGAGGAGCGCCTTCGGCGACACAAGCTCAGGTCGGAACTGAATGACGCCGCGTCGGAAACCGACCGGAGCGTACAGGACCGTGCCACCATGGGTCGGGCCCCACTGCTGCTCGAGGGTGTCCGCGTGGTCTGGCGCGAGAACGTACTGTCCCACGTACTGGACCTCCCCCGAGAGCAAGTTCGCGAGGGCCGTGTTCGGGTCCGGCACGAAGACCGCCTTGAGATGATCGATTTTCGGTCGGCCCAGAACGTGACCGTCGAACGCCTCGGCTTCGATGAACGCGCCGGGCTCCCAGCGGGTGAGCCGATAAGGACCGAGCCCGACGTACTCGTTTGACCAGAAGGGGAGGTTGGGAAATTCAGTCGGATCGAGGTTCTGGAAATCGTTCTGCAGAATGTGGGCTGGCAGGGGCGGCAGACCGCTCGTCGCCATACGGGTTCCCAGCTCGGCGGCGTCCGCGTAGAGCTCCTTCCACCGGATCACGAAGGAGAGTGAATCGAGAGCTACCACCTCCTGCATCGAGCGGATCGGCGAGGACCCCGACGCGCCCAGCGACGGCGTGGCGTAGACCTGCCAGGAGAACACAAAGTCGTCGCTGGTCAGTGGCGCGCCATCGTGCCACGTAAGGTTTGGCTTCAATCGGTATGTGGTCTCCATCGTTCCGTCTGGGAAGACGCGCCACGTGTCCGTGTCTACTTTCGGAAGATCGGCTGCGAGGTACAGGTAGGACTCGCCGCGCTCGTTCTGTCCGTTGAGGTCCGCGTTGAATACCTGTTGAAGGTCGCGCAGCGCGCCTGAGAAGCCCACCAGCTCCTTGCTTGCAAGGGTGGGAGGCTCGCCGCGGACCGCGACGACGAGGGTCCGCTGGGACGAGGCCGCGCTCGATTGCGATGGCTGGGACGCGCTGCTGCCGGCCCGCTGGGTCGCGGGCGCACATGCCGCGACCGCGAGCGCGACGATCCAGATGAAACGAAACGGCGAGAGCGTTGGCATCGGTCCCTCCACTGGCGTAGCTCGGGTAGCCGTCGCGACGCTGCGAGCCTAGCGCGGCTGGCAGTGGTCCAATTCTATCCTTGCACCACCGATCCTCGGGTAAGATTGCGCCCGCGTCCCCAACAACCGACCAACGGGTGTTCTCCGCTCCGGGGGAGTCGAAGAGGTGCGAACGCTCCCGTGATCGCCGCGCAACGGGTCAACACCGCGGGCCAGGTCCTCCTCGCCAGTATGATCGGCACCACGATCGAATACTTCGATTTCTACATCTACGGTACGGCCGCGGTCATCGTGTTCCCGCAGATGTTCTTCCCGGCGACGGACCCGGCCGCGGCCATCCTGGCATCCCTCGCCACGTTCGCCATCGCCTTCCTCGCGCGACCCATCGGCTCGGCCCTTTTTGGCCACTTCGGCGACCGAGTCGGGCGCAAGACGACGCTGGTTGCCGCGCTCCTCACGATGGGGATCTCGACGTTCCTCATCGGCATCCTGCCGCCATACGCGGTCATCGGCGTCGCGGCGCCGGCCCTGCTCGCGCTCTGCCGGTTCGGACAGGGGCTCGGGCTCGGCGGGGAGTGGGGCGGCGCCGTCCTCCTCGCCGTCGAAAACGCGCCCGCGGGCCGTCGGGCATGGTACGGGATGTTCCCGCAACTCGGCGCGCCGGCCGGCTTCTTCATCTCCAGCAGCCTGTTTCTCGGCCTCTCCGGCGCGCTCTCCGACGATCAGTTTTTCGCCTTCGGCTGGCGGCTGCCCTTTTTGGCCAGCGTGGCGCTCGTCGCTGTCGGCCTCTACGTGCGCCTCACCATCGCCGAGACGCCGGCCTTTCGCGACGCACTCAGTCGCGAGGGGCGAGTGCGGGTCCCCCTGCTGGTCGTGTTTCGCGACCACTTCGGGGCTGTGGTGCGCGGCACGCTCGCCTCGCTGACGACGTTCGTCCTCTTCTACCTGATGACCGTCTTCACCCTCTCCTGGGGCACGACGGCGCTGGGATACAGCCGGACCAGCTTCCTCCTCATCCAGCTCATCGGCGTCGTGTGCTTCGCCATCACGATCCCCATCAGCGCGACCATCGCGACGCGCGGCCGTCGAAGCACCCTATTGTGGGTCACCCTCGGGATCGCCGCTTTCAGCTTCGCCATGGAGCCGCTCCTCTCATCGGGGTTCGCGGGCGCGGTGGCGACGCTCGTCGTCGGGCTTTCGCTGATGGGCATGACGTATGGCCCGCTCGGCACGATGCTGTCCGAGTTGTTCCCGACCCGCGTGCGATACACCGGCAGCTCGGTCACGTTCAATCTCGCGGGCATCATCGGCGCCTCGCTTGCGCCCTACATCGCCACCTGGCTCGCGCAGCGCTACGGGCTCGAGTTTGTCGGACTCTACCTCGCCGGCGCCTGCGCGCTGACGCTGATTGGGCTCATCGCCATCAGGGAGACGAAGGACGGCGCCTTCTGACCGGTCGCGAGTACGTCCGACGGGTCGGCTGTCTGTCGGCGCGCGGCGGTTCAGTCTGTCAGTGTCCTGTCGGGTCGATTGGCCCGCTGCAGCGCCGCGAGTTATGGGAGCTGGTCGTCGGGAACCGGCACTGCCACGGCGATGAGGCGCTGGACGCGCTTGTTGGCTGTGTCTGCGACGTAGAGGTTGCCCTGACCGTCCACCGACAGGCCGCGCGCGGCGAAGAATTCTCCTGGGCCATCGCCCGCGTCGGGAAACTGGCAGGACGGCGCGTCCAGGCAGTGACGCCACTGGTCGATGAACGTGCCGTCCGGCGCGAGCTTCTGCACCCGCCAATTGTCTCGGTCGCTCACATAGATGTTGCCCGCCTGATCGACGGCGACGCCGCGCGGCCCGTGGAAACGGCCGGGCTCGGGGCTCGCGTCGGGGCCCCCGCCAATCTGGGCCAGGAGCGCGCCATCGGGTGAGAACTTCAGCACCCGGTTGTTGTACTCGTCGGGCACGTAGAGATTGCCGTCGAGGTCGAGGGCTGGGCTCCCGAGGATCCAGAGGTCGCCGGGTGCCCGACCGCGCATCTCCCATACGGCGATCGGCTGGCCGTCAGACGTGAGCTTCTGGATTCGATTTCCGGCCACCTCGACCACGTACACGGCGCCCGAGCCGTCCACGGCGATGCCCTGCGGATCGACGAACAGCCCCGGTTGAGTCGGGTCACAAAAACGATTCTCGGCCGATGGTGTGCAAGCTCCCCATGTCGCGACGACGTTCCCTGCAGGGTCGAGCTTCAGCACGTGGTTGCGGGGTGAATCGCTGACGTAAACGTTCCCCTGGGCGTCGACGGCGACGCCGCGCGGGCTGCTCGATTCGCCGAGGCTGCCGTGCGGAGTGGGCCAGCGAGCCAGGACATCGCCGTCTGGCGACAGCTTCACCACCTGATTGTTTTGCGCGTCCGCCACGTACAGGTTGCACGAAGCGTCCAGGGCGACGGCCCAGGGGCCATCATCGCCTGGGGGCCCCGGGAACGCATACGAGTCCAGGACCTCCCACTGCCATTGCCAACGCCAGCGCTCCGGCGGGTCGGGAAGGGTGCGCCCTGGGCACCGGAGCGCCTGCGGCGCGAGGGCCTGGCTCGCGAGCCCGGTGGTGGAGCCGGTCAGGGCTACCAGGGCGAGCGATGAGAGCAGGGCGATCCACCGACGCGCGGAGAAGTTCCCATCCATGTTCAGCCTCCAATTTGGTATGGCAACATTGGCCGGGTCCCCTTTGTGGGGCGCGGCAGCCTGGACCGCCAGGGCCTTTCGCTAGTCTCGAATGTCCTGCAAGAACCACTCGGTAGGGATGGATCGACCCAGGTTTCGCTCGCGGCATCGCTCATAGACGAGCGAGCCGACGGCGGCGAACTGGAGTCCCTGGTTGCCGACGTTCAGGTACAGGGTGATTTGGTCGGCGCTTTCGCGCCTGATGGCGCCAGTGGCCAGATCGACGAAGCTCGGGAATCGGCCGCTGAACCCCTCTTTCCCGGCGGGCGGAGGCAGGCGCTGCATCTCTTCTTCGGTACCGGCGATATACGCGGCGGGGCTGTGCCCCCGGCCTGCTTGGAATCGCGGGTCTCCCTCGGGAACTGTCACCCCGCTCTGCCCCTGGCGGACGATGACGTCCGCTCGCTCAAACAGCAGCTGCGGCAGCTCGGCGGGCCCGAGGTTGGTGACGTGCATCCCTGGCTCCAA
>DASRDP010000167.1 GCA_035652535.1 Chloroflexota bacterium | reverse complement strand
TCACTGTTCAACCTTGCAATGAACATGATCGCCGTGTTCGTGTTCGCGCTCGTCAGCGGGATCTCCCCAACCGTGCGCTGGCTGGAGCTGATTCCCATCATCGGCGGCTTCGTGGTCCTGGCGACTGGCCTGGGGATGCTGCTGGCGGCACTCTACGTCCGTTTTCGCGACGTCCAGCCGATCTGGGACGTCACGCTCCAGGCCTGGTTCTACTGCTCCCCGATCATGTACACGGCGTCGAAGTACGACGCGCTGTCGAAGACCTTCCGGCACCTCGCCATGCTCAACCCGCCCGGGATGCTGCTCACGCAGATGGGCCATGCGTTCATCGATCCGGGCCGGCTGGATTCCGCCGTCACGACGGCTGGCGGCTATCCATTGGCGATCGGGTCGGTCCTGCTCATCCCGACCGTCTTCGCGGTGGGCTGGTGGTTCTTCACTCGCGAGGCACCGCGCGTGGCCGAGAACCTCTAGGCGCCGGCCGAGAGGCCAGCGAGAATTCCTCGCAGCCCGTCGCGCAGCGACACCGTGGCTGCCCACCCGAGCTCCTGATGGGCCCGCGTGACGTCGAGGCAGCTGCGCCTGACCTCGCCCGGGCGCTCCGGGGCGAACTGCGGCTCGGCCAGCGGTCGGTCCCCCACGTCCCCCAGGGCGCGGAGCAGCTCCAGGACCGAGGTCTCATGCCCGTGTCCGATGTTGACCGCACCGGAGAGCTCGCTCTCGGCTGCGAGCAGGTTCGCCTGCACCACATCGGACACCTCGACCCAGTCCCGCGTCTGCTGACCGTCGCCGAACACGGTGGGCGCGCGGCCCTCAAGCAGGTGCCCGCAGAAGATCGCCACTACCCCGGCCTCCCCGTATACGTCCTGGCGCGGGCCATAGACGTTGCCGTAGCGCAGCGAGATGGTGGACAGTCCGTGCAGTCGCGCGTACAGGCCGCAATAGCCCTCGGCCGCGTACTTGCTCTGCCCGTATCCGGCCATGGGGTGAATCTGAACGTCCTCAGGCGTGGGGAGCACGTCGCAGTCTCCATACAGTCCGCCGCCCGTGGACGTGTTCACGAACCTACGGCAGCCATGCGTCCGAGCCGCCTCCAGCACCGCGATCGTCCCCAGGACGTTCGTGTCGGCGTCGTGCACGGGTCGCTGCACCGAGACACGAACATCGGCTTGCGCGGCCAGGTGGAAGACGAGCTCAGGACGGGCGGTGGCGAACACGTCGTCCACCGCGCGCGCGTCACGGATGTCGATCTCGTGCAGAGCCGCGCCGCCGGAGAGGGCCTGCTCCAGGTTGCGGAGGCTGCCGGTGGTCAGGTTGTCGATCACCGTGACCTGGTCGCCGCGCTCCAGGAGAGCGTCCACGAGGGTGGAGCCGATGAAGCCGGCGCCTCCGGTGACCAGGCAGTCCATGCGGCGTGGCAGGTTAGTCGGTTTAGGGGTCGATCGATCCCGGGAAGTGTTCGTCTGAGCAGGTGTGATTTCGCATGCTCAAAAGCAAAGCCGGGCCCGTACCACTTACGCGGTACGGGCCCGACCGCAGGACGACCCTGGTAGGGCTGGGGGCCGTCCGAGACCCGCGAGAAAGGGGGCGATGCTCGCGGGTCCGAGCGACGTCCTTGTCAAGAAACAGCATACCGCCGCGCGATCTAAAGGCCAGGGAATTTCCTCCAGAACGGCGAAAAAGCGAAACCCCAGTGCTTCCTCTACGTTGAAACCCGTAGGGTTTTCGATCCAGGCATGATGTACAGACGAGAAAATAGAGCGATGCATCCGGCAGGCTCCCTGCGAGCCGCGCCGGCCCCGGCCAGGACGGTGCGGAGCGTGGAGGTCGTGAGCGTGCCTTTGGCCCTGACCGACTACGGGCAGACGCTTGATTGGATCGACGCGATGGTGGACCAGCAGGAGCGTGGGTTCGTATGCGTCTGCAACGTGCACACGGTGATGGCCTCGGGCGAGGACGAGGAGCTCCGCCACGCGCTCGACTCCTCTTCCATGAACGTCCCCGACGGACAGCCGCTCGTGTGGGCGATCAACGCGCTTGGGCACTCGCTGG
>DASRDP010000166.1 GCA_035652535.1 Chloroflexota bacterium | reverse complement strand
TGCATGGGTTCGCGGCCGAGACCGCCGCGGGGACCGTCATCGAAGTCGCATCGCGCATCGGCATGCCCATCTCCACCACCCACGCCATCTCGGGAGCGATCCTGGGCGTGGGAACGATCCGGGGAGCCAAGCACGTGCGATGGGGCGTTGCGGGTGAGATCGTGTCCGCCTGGCTGCTCACGATCCCCGTCTGTTTCGGCCTCGGATGGGCCATGATGACGGGCATCGCGTGGATCGGCGCTTTGGGCCGATTCGGATAGGAGTTGGTGACCCCAATACCACGATTGGGTGCGCACGTTCGCGATAAGATGTGGAGAGGGATATTCGTGCGACACCGGAGCGGCCCCATGCGAGTCTGGAGGTTCGTCGGCTTCTTCACTTTCGGAATCGTTGCGATTGCCACGCCCCTCCTCTTCGTTGCATGCTTCGCCTCCAGACCCTCGCTGACCGCCAACATTGCCGACGGGGCGCAAAACGTCCCGCTCCAGACCAACCTCCAGATCACCGCGGTCGGCGCGATCATCGACCGCGCGGTGCTCCAGCGGGTCGACGATTCCTCGCCGCCTGTCACCCTCCAGCGCACCGCCAACGGCGCGGAGATCCTGGCCGAGCTCGAGCCCGACGCGCAGTATCGCCTCAGCGCCACGGCGCAGCCGGTCAGCCGCACGTCGCTCCCATGGGATTCGACGCCAGACGCGCAGATCTCGCTCGAGCAACAGTTCAGCACGGTCGAAACGCCGACGCTCCAGGAGGCGGATGATGTGCTCCCCATCTCGCGGGACAAGCCAACGCTCATCCACTTCTCGCAGCCGCTGGCGCAGGCGACGGTGACGGGCGGCGGACCCTCAGCGTCGATTTCGAAGAGCGACGCTCGCGTCATCGAGGTCTCGCTTCCGCATCCGGCGCCAGGAACCCGCGTGTCGCTGCGACTTACGAACGTCGTTGGCACAGACGGCGTAGCGGCGCCCGAAGCCACCGTCGCATTGCGAGCGCCCGACGCGGTTGCACTGGCCGCCGTGGCCGGCATGGCTCCGAGCGCTCACATGGGCTTGCCCCCCGGCACGCAGCTCTCCCTCCAGTTCGATCGTCCGATCACCTCGCTGCGGTATCGGATCGACGACAAACAGAACGAGTGGAGAGGGCCAGCGAGCGACGTCGTTGAGCTTCCCCTCAAGGTCGAGGGGGACACGCGCGCCGCCGTGACCGTCGTGGACGCAACGGCGGCCGACGGCGGGTGGCTGGCCGAGCAGCAGGCGATCGAGATCGCCGCAGCCCAGCCGATCAAAGTTGTTGCCATGTGGCCCGAAGACGGGGAGGAGGACGTGAACCCGACCACGCCTCCCGTCTTCCGCTTCAGCGAAGAAGTGGCAGATCGCTCCGCCGCCGAGGCCGCGATTTCGTTCGATCCACCGGTCCCGGGTCGATTCGATTGGCTCGCGGGAAACCGCGTGCGGTTCATCCCGTCAGAACCGTTCCCGGCCGATTCGGAAGTTACCGTGCAGGTGGACGGCAACCCGCGCAAGATCCGAGGCGTGTCCGGAGGATATCTCGAGGACGCGGTGCGCGCGACCTATTCGACTGGCAAGCTCAAGGTCATCGACGTGGCGCTGGGGAAGCAGCAGATGACGCTGCTCGAGGATGGCGAGGCGGTCATGACGCTGCCGGTCGCGACCGGCGTGGCGGCCGCCCCCACCCCGACCGGGACCTTCCACGTCCTCTACAAGGTACCCATCGCGCGCTTTCGGGGAGTGAATCCGGATGGCAGTCGGTACGATATACCAGACGTTCATTGGGTCATGGCGTTCCAGGGCGACTACACGATCCACGGGGCCTACTGGCGCCCGGTCTTCGGGCGGCCGGGATCGGACGGGTGCGTGAGCCTGAGCGACGCGAACGCGAAGAAGGTCTACGACTGGGCCGACGACAACACCCCCGTCGTCATCCACACGTGACGCAATCGCAGACCCGTCATAGCGATCGTCAGGAAACGATCACTCGCGCTGGCGTCGGGGCGTGACCACGCGCGTGACGGGGGCGCAGAAAGGGAGAAGGGGATGCGCGCGGTCGTCGTGACAGCCTTCGGCGGACCGGAGGTACTGGAGCTGCGCGAGGCGCCCATCCCCGAGCCCGCAGCGGGGCAAGTGCGCGTCCGGGTGGCCGCGACGACGGTCAACTTTGCCGACATCCAGGGGCGTCGCGCGAGCTACGTGGTGGCACGCACGCCGCCCTTTGTCCCGGGCCTGGAAGCCGCCGGGACGATCGACGCCATCGGCCCGGGCGTGACCGGACTGGAGATTGGCCAGCGCGTCTCTGCGCACACGGAGGGCGGGTCCTACGCCGAGTACGCCCTCGCGCGCGCCATCGAGACGTTCCCGATTCCGGACTCCATCGATCTCGAGAGCGCGAGCACGTTCCCGTCGGTCGGCACCACGGCTCTAAACCTCCTGACCCTGGCCGGGCGCCTCCAGCCTGGCGAAACGGTGCTGGTGCAGGCGGCCGCGGGAGGTGTGGGCAGCACGGCGGTCCAACTCGCCCGGACCCTCGGCGCGGGGCTGGTCATTGGTACGGCGGGGGGTCCGGACAAGGTCAAAACCGTGCTGAGCTTGGGCGCCGATGCCGCCATCGACTACCGGCTGGAGAATGTGGCGGAGCGGGTGCGTGAAATTACGGCCGGTGCCTGCGCGGACGTTGTGCTGGATGGCGTGGGAGCCAGCAGCTTCGAGGGGAGCCTGGCCAGCCTGGCTCCGTTCGGACGGCTCGTCGCCTTTGGCCAGGCCAGCGGTCCGCCCCCGGCCGTCGCGTTCGGGCCGCTCTACGGCGAGAACAAGACGGTGATTGGGTACAGCACGGGAGGCTTCCGCCGCGCGCGACCGCACGCGCTGCGCCCGGTCGGCCTCGCCGCGCTCCGGTTGATGGCCCAGGGCCGTTGGAAGCCGCTGATCGGCGCCCGTTTTCCCCTGGCGCAAGCGGCGATGGCGCATCGGATGATCGAGGACCGCGAGAGCATCGGGAAGGTCCTGCTCATCCCGTAATCGCGAGCCGAGCCATCCTCAGATAACGCCGGAGTCCCGGAGCTCCTGAAGGCGCTCCTTCGAGTAGCCCAACTCGCCGCAATAGATCTCCTCGTTGTGCGCGCCAAGCTCCTGCGGCCCCAGGCGCTTGATGCCTCCTGGCGTCTTCGAAAATTTCGGCACCGCGTTCTGGACGACGGCGTCGCCGAGCTGGGGGTCGAGGACGCGAACGAGCATCTCGCGCGCCAAGTAATGCGGGTCCTGAAATACGTCGCGCATGTCGAAGACGGGCGCGTACGGAATTCCGAGGGGATCGAATTGCTCGGCCAGCTCGGCGCGAGTCCTCTGGGCGATCCACTCCCTCACGATTCCGTTGATCTCCTCGCGATGGTCGACCCGGGACGGGTTGTCTTTGAATCGTGGGTCGTCGATCAGCTCCGCGCGGCCGATCGCCCTACAGAGCTTCTCGAACACCTGCTGATTGCTGGCCGCGTGGGTGACCCAGTAGCCATCCTTGGTCTTGAACATGTCGCTCGGCGCCACGTACGAGAGCTGATTCCCCTCCCGGGTGTGGACCCGTTTCTCGGGGTGCCTGGGATCGGGCTGGTCGTACTGGATGGGGTCAAACTCGAGAATTCGGAAGATCGATTCGTACAGACCGAGGTCGATGAACTGGCCCTCGCCCCCCCGCGCGTCGCGATAGTAGAGGGCGACCATAATGGACCAGGACCCCACCAGGCCGGTAATGAGGTCGCCCAGGGGGATCCCGGGGGTCATTGGGGGCCCATCTTTCTCGCCGATGAGGTTGGTGAGACCGGCGAAGGCCTCCGCGACGCGTCCGAACCCGCCCCGCTCCCGATTCGGTCCGGTCTGCCCGAAGCCGGAGATTCGGAGCATGACGAGGCGCGGGTTGACCTTTTTCAGCTCCTCATATCCGATTCCCCAACGTTCGAAGGTGCCCGGCGTGTAATTTTCGACGACGACGTCCGCAGTGGCGGCCAGCTCCTTGAAAATCGCGGCCCCCTCGGGCTTCGAGAGATTCAGCGTGATGCAGCGCTTGTTGCGCGCTCCGTTCTTCCACCAGAGCGAGACAGTCTGACCATTCGGGAGGGTGATGATCGGCTCGAGTTTCCGTTCTCCGTCCCCGTAGACCGGGTGCTCGAGCTTGATCACGTCGGCGCCAAAATCGGCCAGCAAGACGGTCGAGAACGGCGCGGAGACCATGTTTCCGGCGTCGATCACGCGCACGCCGGCCAGCGGCGGGTTCGGGCTCGGCTTGGCGAAGGGAAATCGGTCGCGAATCCCCCGGTCGTCGGACATCAGCGCCCGGTGCGCGCCAGGCTCAAGACCCACCCGTGCATCAGGGACTTGGCGCGGGCAATGTCGTCCCCGTCGAACCATTTCCCGAGGTCGACACGGTCGACGGGATAGACCGGGCGCATGAAGTCGGACTCGTACCCGAATGGAACGGTGGCGTCGATGCCCATCCCTCCCTCGAATTGCGTGTTCGAAGCGGTCCACTGCTTCTCACCCGCGGTCATGCGCTCGGCGGGCTGGAACGTCTGGCCGATTCCGCCGGGAATCGGGTTCAGGATGTCAGTCTTGGGGTTCACGCGGGTTGTAAGCGCCCAGATGATGTCATCCATGCTGTACATGTCGATGTCGGTATCGACCGCGATGGCGATGCGCATCCCCTGGCTGCAGGAGAGGATCGCGCCCAGGAAGTTGCGCTGCCAGCCCTCTTCGATCTTGTTGCGCTTCTTCACCTGGATGATGCAGCCACCCCAGTCCGTCATGCAGTACGGGATGTGCACATCCTGAATGATTCCCGGCTGCAGCCGCTCGCACAGCTCGAAGATCGCTGCCTCACGAACGGTCGTGTCGATGTTGGCGTCGTCGGACGTGTGAACGCCGAGGGGGAAAATGACCGGCTTGCCCTCGCGCTTGCGCATGGTGATGGCGGAGACGTGAAAGGTGGTCGCCCGATAGGCCTTTCCCATGTACCCGGCCCATTCGGGGTGGAAGTGGTACCGGCCCTGGACGTTGGCATCCTCCGCCTCCTTGGTTTCGAAACGCTTGTCTCGCGGGTGGAGCTTGCCCTCGAGAACGTATTCACAGTCGGCGACCGACCACGCGTCCACCGTGCGCGCCTTCACGATCCGCACCGGGTACCCCTGCACGGCGCCCGCGGCGCCCAGCTCGTCGGCGCCGCGCGGGAGTACGACGTAGTCAAATCCGCCGCCGGCGATCAGCGTGCAGGCTGGTGGCAGCCCGAAGCACATGGTGAAGGGAATGCCCCCGTCACACGGCGGCTTGCCCTCCTTCCAGGCGTCCTGCTGACAGCGGCACTGGTTATAGAACTCCGTCTGCACCTGCCACATGTGTCCGCCCGGTGCCGCCTGAAACGTTCCCACATTGCCCCATCGAAAGTTCATCCGGTTGTAGCCGATGTGGGTTCCGCCATGGAAATAATCGCCAACCACGACGCTGTTTCCCGAGCCAATCGTCAGCTCCGTCTCCAGATGGGTATGGCGTATCGCCATGATGAACTTGTTGACGTCGAGATCGGTGGTGATGACCTCTTCCTGGCACGGAGCTTCTGTCTGGCTTACCTCTACCGGACGGATCGGATGGGTGAGGGCATGGGCGAGCTTCCGCGTCCGCTCCTGATCGCTCCCCCAGCCGAACATCTGGTTCATGATGTCGGTGTTGGCAAACAGGTTCGTGATGGCGCGCGCATGCGGATAGCCTTTGACGTTGTTGAAGAGGATGGGCATGCTTCCGTCGAGCGTCTTCTGGATGCCGGTGATCTCGAGATCGGGGTTGACCTCGGCGTCGGTCTCGAGGAGCTGCTTTGAGGCGCGCAGCCACTCGATCGTGGATCGCAGGCTGGAGATGTCGCGCTCGGTTTTCAGAGCAAGGGCCATCAGTCCTCCAGAATACCTCAACGCTCGCGGGTTGCGTCGGGCAGTGCAGAATGCGGGTTTCCTTAAGGATACGGAGAGGAGCTAGTAGGCGTCACGGCGCCGGCGGACGGCGCGCCCGGATGGTCCGGAAGGGCGCGCAGCGAGGCGGAAGATAGCACACCAGGCGATTTCGAATCAAACCAGGCATGTGCGCGTCGGTTTTTCGCACTGTCAGGCCGTTCCCCGCGTCACAACGTCGTAACCACCCGCCGGTCGCGACATTACAGATAGTCACAATTCCGCATTTTGCCCAAATTGATAGGACCAAGCGGGAACTTTTCGAGGGGCACGTGCGTATAGTGTTATGCGGTCAGGATTCTGGCAGCGACAACGGCGTCGTTGCCGTTCCGTTACGCGGAACGTAAGGAGAGGAGGTCTCCTGGCATGAAATGGTTCCTGCGCGCGTGTCCCGTCTGCGGCGGCGATCTGCACGAGGATATCGAGGACCGAGGTTGGGTCGCCTGCTTCATGTGCGCCCGCTCGTTCCCAGCCTCCGACGTTCAAGCCGTGCGCGAGGCCACCGCAGGCGTACCTGAGATGTCGGATCGATCAGATCTACCCAACGCTGCGTAGTCCATCGATCCTCAATCTGCTGGACCAGGAAAGGCCGGCCCGGGATCCCGGGCCGGCCTTTTCGTACCCGTGCGTGCTATGAAAAAGAGAGGGGGGCGGAGCACGCCGCGCGCCCGGCGCGGCACACGGAGGTTGGATCATGCGTTCAGCAACTCGCAGCGCGGCGATCGCGCTCCTTCTGTTCGGCGTCGCGACCATCGGGCACGCGGAGGATGGCTCGGATCCACGCGCGAGCGCTGCGGAGGCCTTTCTCCCGACACCGGACATCGTCCCGTCTGGATTCCGCCACGAGCCGAAATTCGATCAGCAGCTCGGCGCGGACGGGACCCTGCGAATTCTCCGAATGTACACGCGGGGCGATCCCGACGCGCCGACGGGTGACCACGCGTCGCTGCTGGTTTCCGTGGCCGTGAGCGACACGCTGGACGAGGCACGGCAGGAGTTCGCGGACGTCGTCAGCGGCCTCGAGGGGAAGGGTTACACAGTCATCCCGTTGGACGGCATGCTCGGCGATGAGGCAGTTGCGCGCACCTGGGACCTGTACACCGGAACGAACCACCCGAAGAGCGCAGCCGCCGTCCACTTCAGGTCGGGAACGGTGACGATTGCCGTCCAATGGACGGACAACCCCGACCAGCCGGTGCTGGAGATGGCGCTGGCGACCGCTCGCGCGCTGGCGACCCAGGCGCCCTACGGCCGCGGCGTGCCGAAGCTAATCGCCGCTTGACGCGACGGCGGCGGCCGGCTCGCCGCCGGTGCCGCCCGAGACAGCGGCGGCGCCCGTCTTGGACGGCGTCGTCGTCGCCTTCTCCTCCTTCTCCGTCGGACCGTGGATGCGCTCCATGTCGGCAAGCGATTGGGGAGTCGCTTTGATGGCGAGCATCTCCTTCGTCCAGAGAAGCTGCTCGCGGTTATAGGCGGCCAGCTCGAAGCCGTGCATCATGGTCAGCGCTTCGAAGGGACACGCTTCCACACACAGCCCGCAAAAGACGCAGCCACCTGCCTCGATGTCGAACCGATCGAGAACGAGCTTGCGGTCCGGTCCCCGGTGGGTCTCGATGTGGATCACGTCGACCGGGCAGGCGTTCGCGCAGATGCTACAGGCGACGCACCGAAGATCTTCGGGCGTCTCGTCGTATACCAGACGCGGTAGTCCGCGAAACCCGACGGCAAGGGGCGCGGGCTCCTCCGGATACTGCTGGGTTACCTTCGGCTTAAAGAGGTGACCAAAGGTCGTCGCCAGCCCCTTGGCAATTCCACTCCCAAACATCTGCGCCTCCCGATGGGGAACCGATGTAGCATGCGGCCGCGGCCGCGCGATTAGCGATCGACCTCGCCCATCACAATGTCGATGCTTCCCAGGATCACCACCGCGTCGGCAACCTTGTGGCCGACGACCAGGCGGCTCAATACGCCAAGGTTAATGAAGCTCGGCGCGCGGATGTGGAAGCGGTACGGCTCCACCTTTCCATCGCTCTCGATGTAGAACCCGATCTCGCCTTTCGGCCCCTCCGTCCGCGCGTAGGCATGGCCTTTGGGCGGCCGAAACACCTTCGGCACCTTCCCCATGACCGGGCCGGACGGAAGATCCTTCAGCGCCTGCTCGAGAATGCGCTTGCACTGTCGCATCTCCGCGATGCGCACGAGATACCGGTCGTAACAGTCGCCGTTCCGCCGGGTGGGGATGTCGAAGTCGAACCGGTCGTACACCGAATATGGCTCGGCCTTGCGCACGTCGTACGGCACGCCACTCGCCCGAAGCATGGGCCCGGTGATGCTGTATGCCAAGGCGGTATCGGCCGGCAGCACGCCGATGTCCTGTGTGCGAGCCTTGAAGATCTCATTGCCCGTCATCATCGCTTCGACTTCGTCGATGTTCCGATCCATCTCGCCGACGAATCTTCGGATCATCGCCACCGCCTCGTCCGTCAGGTCGCGCGAAACACCGCCGTAGCGGATGTAGCTGACCGTCATCCGGGCCCCGCACGCCTGATCGTAGATGTCGAGGATCTGCTCGCGGGCCTGGAACGTGTACATCATCGGCGTGAAGAATGCGCCGGTATCCGAGGCGAAGGTGCCGACGGCAACGCAGTGGCTGGCGAAGCGCTGCAGCTCGCACATGATGACGCGGACGTACTCGGCCCGCTCGGGTACCTCGATGCCGGCGAGGCGCTCGGTGGCCATGGCATAGGGCAGATTCGTGGTCATCGGGGCCAGATAATCGAGCCGGTCGGTGAAGATGATGTCCTGGAGGTAGGTCCGCGTCTCGGCCAGCTTCTCCACCGAACGATGGAGGTACCCCATCACCGGTCGGCACGCGACGACAGTCTCGCCGTCGAGGGTCAGCACCATGCGAAACACGCCGTGGGTGCTTGGGTGCTGGGGGCCCATGTTGAGGGTCAGAAGGTCGCCCTCGCGGACGGCATCTGCCTGCGCGCCGGTCGGGATCTGCACGGGGCACACTCCATGGGGACTCCTCGCTATTATGCCATGGCGCTTTGGCGGTCCTTCTGCTATAACCTTTGCAATTTGCAAATTCGAGGTACCGCATGCGCCTCGGCGAGAAGGTCCGTCATCTTCGATCCGTCGAGGGCGAGCTCCGCGGCCTCGGGCGCCCGCTGTCGAAGTCCGAGGTTGTTCGCGCCATGGGTGCGGAGCTGGGCGAGGCGATCAGCCTCCCATACCTGTCGCAGATCGAGCGCGGCACCCGGCCGCACCTCACGCTACGCACCCGCGACCGGCTGGCGCGCTTCTTCCACATCCATCCGGGCTACCTCGTCGACGACCCAGACGGCTTCGAAGAGGGGCTGGGCTCGCTCGCCGCGCCCACCGTGGAGAACTTCGCGGAGTGGCTGGCCCTCCGGGCCGACGAGATTCGAGACGATCCTGACGCCTATGAGGCGCTCCTGCGCCTCGCCTCCGCCCCGGACCCGCGCGCGGTGCTGCTGGCGGTTGGCCGCTACCTCGCACGGCGCGACAGCGCGACCCAAGCCGATCCGCTCGACGCCAGCCTCGCCGGCGCCGGCCCCCTGCGTACGGGCGGCGCCAATGAATGAACGACCCGTCGCCCTCGTGGACGCCATGGCGGCGGAGCATCGGATGCGGCGTCAGGCTGTCCGCGAGGCCCAAGCATCCGACATGTGGACTCGGCGGGAGGCGCTCGCCCGGGAGCGCGGTATGCCCGATCTCGCCGAAGGCGCTCGCACGCGCGCCGAGCGCCACGCACGGATGGCGCGCATCCTGGAGCAGCGGGCCGACGAGATGCGCATCGAGATCGAGCGACTGCGCCGAACGGTTGCGCCGGCCCGCAGCGTCGGGCGCTCACCGCCGACCGATGGCGACCTGGAAGCGCGGCTGAACGACCTCGAGATCGAACGCGAGATCGAGGCCATCCGCTCAAGGCTCCTGGCCCGGCGCGCCGAAAACCGAGATCCAAACGAGCCGTGACCTACGGACCACAAGGGAGGAGGAACGAGACCATGGGACTACTCGACCGCGTGTCAACCCTCATTCGCGCGAACATCAACGACCTGATCAGCAGGGCTGAGGACCCGGAGAAGGTGATTCGCCAGCTCATGCTGGACATGAACAACCAGCTCATCCAGGTCAAGACCCAGGTCGCGGCTGCCATCGCGGACGAGCGCAAGCTCGAGAAGCGGTACCAGGAGAACCAGGCCAAGGCGGACGAGTGGCAGCGCAAGGCCGAGATGGCCGTCGAACGCGGCCAGGATGACCTGGCGAAGGAGGCCCTCGCCCGGCGGCGCACGTTCCAGGAGACCGCCGACGGATTCAAGCAGCAGTGGACCGAGCAATCGGCCCAGGTCGAGCAGCTCAAGGAGGCCCTCGCGCAGCTCGAAGAGAAGATCTCGGAAGCCCAGACCAAGAAGGACCTGCTTATCGCTCGGAGCCGCCGCGCCAAGACGGAGACCACCATCCGCAAGACACTCGCCGGCGTCGACGCCACCGGCGCCCTCTCGGAATTCGAACGGATGGAAGAGAAGGTCGAGGAGCAGGAAGCCCAGGCGAAGGCGTACGCCGACCTGGACCAGGACACCCTGGACACGCGCTTCCGCCATCTGGAGCAAGAGGACGAGATCAACAAAGAGCTGGAAGCGCTGAAGGCGCGCAAGTCGGCCGCCTCGGGCACTCCAGCCGGCGGCTCGGGCGCCTAACGTTTACGCCCCACGACGCTCGAGCCGGAACGTCGGATCGAGCGGCGCTCCGATCAACGGTCGACCGTAGGCGACATACGCGTCCGTGACGTCGATGCCGGACGAGGCGATGTACTCGTCCGGCATCCGCCGTTCCTGGTGCGCCACGAGCTCGAGCGGAATCGCGCCGAAGCGCACGGCATATCCGCGGCCTTCTCGCCGCTGAATCGCCACCATAACGTCGCTCTCGCCGCGAAGGGCCAGGCGCGCCGCATGCGCCCCTGCCGCCTCGGCCTCCTCGACGTCCACCGCGGACAGCATCGCCGCGGACGTGCGCTGCAGGCTGCCTGGCCGCTCGTATCGGGCCCGCAGCCCAAGGCGTGACTGCACGGCCCGCACGAGGGCGAGGCCGGCGCTCTCGTGGTACTCGTGGCCGTGCGGATCGACGTGGATCGGTTGAGATCCCCCGATCGGCGCGCCCGCGTCGTCCCGCTGATTCTCACTGATCGTCACGAGCGCCCAGCCATGGGCGGCGTGGGCCGCGCGAATCTCCTCGAGCATCCGGTCCACCGGGCGCGGGCGCTCTGGGAAGAAGATGATCTGGGGGGGGTCATCAACACGCTCGCGGCCCAAAGCCGACGCCGCGGCCAGCCAGCCCGCGTTTCGACCCATCACCTCGATGATCTTGATGGGGTCGGTGCGTCGCATCGCGCAGGTGTCCAGACCAGCTTCTCTCGCGGCGATAGCGAGATATCGCGCTGCGCTGCCGTAACCGGGGGCGTGATCCATGTGGGGCAAGTCGTTGTCGATCGTCTTCGGCACGCCGACGAAGCGAGCCGCCGACCCGCGGCCCACGGCCGCGACGTGCAATCGGTGAAGCGTCTCCGCCGAATCGTTCCCCCCGATGAGCACGACCCAGCGGATCAGGTGGCGATCCAGGACCGCCAGACAGCTCGCGATCTCTTCGTCAGTCGGGCGGTGGCGCGAGGAGCCGAGCGCGGCGCCGGGCGTACCACGGAGCCGACGAAGGTTGGGGGAGGACAGCGCCGAGAGATCGACGAAGTCGCCGTCGCGAAGCCCCTCGACGCCGAAGCGGGCGCCCAGCACGCGATCCACGCTGGCGCTTGCATCTCCCACCGCGCACGCGCCCACGAGGCTGGCGTTGACGACGGCGGTCGGTCCGCCCGACTGCGCGATCACCATCGCGGCCGGCGTCATGCTCATCGGCGCCCCGGCGGGCGAGACGTCCCGTCGACGCGGTCGCTCACCCGCGGTTAGGAGTGCACGTAAACGATGGTCCCGACGCTGCCGAAGTCCCAGAAGAACTTCGAGTCATCGTAGTTCATCCCGAGACATCCATGGCTCGCGCCGTAGCCCCAGTTGCTGCGCCAGTAGTTGTAGTGCAGGGCAGCGCCGTCGTTCGTGAAATATTGCGTAAACAACACGCCTTTCAGGTAATAGCCATTGGGCGAACTCCGGGGTATTCCAATGGTGGAACTGTCCATCGTTTCGTCCTGCACGCGACGGAGGATCCGGTAGACGCCAGGCGGCGTCTGGAAAGCGGTGGACCCCTTGACAGCGAGCGCCGCGTACACGGGCGTGCTCCCTTCGTACGCGGTCACCATCGCCGGCTCGGTCAGGTTCGCGTCGATCCAGCGTCCATCCCACGTGCGGTCCGGTGGTGTGGGGAGGCGGACGTGACTCTGCGGGACGTACTTCTGATCGCCCACTCGGTACCACACGCCCTGGTCACCTTCGTCGACCATACCCTCGACGTTGATCGGTGTATTGTGCTCCACTTCGTCGAGGGCGAAGTAGGGCTGATTCTCCGGCCGCTCGAAGATTTCCGTCGACCCGGTGATCCGCGCTGGTAAATTCATTGCCTCATCGTCCGGTGGCGGCGGATCGAAGTATTCGTCGGGCGGTGGCCCAACGGGGCCCACGGCGCCCGCATCGACGTACTGCCGCTCGCTCGTTCTCGGGTCGATCGCCAGAAGCCGGTTGGAGTCCGCCTGCTGGATCACCTGCAGGTAGCGCCACTGGGGGATCTGTCCGCGCGCCCCTGCGTCTGGCTGATCGCTGTCCCACGCAGTCGTCGGCTTATCGGTCATCACCCAGAATGGCGTGAAGTCGCCCGACGGGACCGGCGAAGCGGAAACCGTCTGAACATCCACGCTTGGGGCAGAGGACGGATCCACCACTGCGGCATCAACCCACCCTACGTTCTGCGTGCTCTGACTGAAGACCAAGAGCCGGTTGCCGTCGCTCGGTGCAAGGACCTTGACCGGGCTCCCCGCGGGCAGCGAGGCGACACTAGCGCTCCCCGAATCGAGCGAGGTCCAGAGCTGAGTCGTGGCGGACGTAATACCCCACCAGGGTACGAATGCCGCTGGTGGATCCTGCGCGAACGTCGTGACGGTCCCCCTGAGGAGCACGGGCACCGCGAGGGTCAGCAAGAAGATGATGGATACGCCAGCGAAGACAGGCCGAAGCAGCGATTTACTCCTCATCACGGATCCCCCGAACGAAAGGCAAAGAGCGCTCAGACGCGACTCATCGCCGAGCTGGGTGAAGGCAGAACCGATGATACCATCCTCGATACAGCATGGCCGGGGATTCGACCGCGAGATCCGTCACAGTGGGATCCGAGACCGGGTGTGCCGGCCCGCGATCTCGCACGCGAATTGTGACCCGCGTCGTGGCCTTCGGCTCTGGGCCGATGCTACAATGGCGCGCTTAGCCGCCCGACCGGTCTCTAGCTGTCGAAACGTGGCGCAGGCGGAGCACCCTGACCGAGCGGACGCCCCGCGCTCAGTGACGTGAACGGAAAGCCGCCCCTTGCAGGTCCGATTCTGGGGAACACGGGGATCCATCCCGGCGCCTGGCCCGGCCACGACAACGTACGGCGGAAATACCTCCTGCGTTGAAGTTACGACCGACACCGGCGTGCGGATAATTCTCGATTGCGGAAGCGGCGCTCGTGGCCTCGGCCAACACTTGCTCGGCCCCCAGGGCCCATCCGCGGACAGCCTGCGCCTCCACCTCTTCATCGGTCACACGCACTGGGACCACATCCAGGGGTTCCCGTTTTTCGAACCGGCCTTCCTTCCCGAGACCGAGCTGAACATCTACGCGGCGGCCGGTTTCCAGCGCAGCCTCGAGGATTCGCTGGCCGGCCAGATGCAGTACTCGTACTTCCCGGTCCGTCTTCGTGAGCTCCGAAGTCGCCTCCACTTCATCGAGCTGGAGGAGGGGTTTTTTCGAGTGGGCGACGTGCTCGTCGAGACCCAACACTTGAACCACACCGCCCCAACCATCGCGTATCGGATCTCGGCTGATGGCGTCACCGTCGCCTACACCACGGACCACGAGCCCTTCTGGAAGCCCGGGGGCATCGACTTCCGGCATCCCGGCGATCAGCGCCACGTCGCCTTCCTCAAGGACGCGGACCTCGTCATTCACGACGCGCAATACACGGCAGATGAATACGATCGCCGCGTTGGCTGGGGGCACAGCACTGTCGAGTACGCGACCGACGTATCGATCGCGGCCGGTGCCCGGCGCCTCGCGCTGTTTCACCACGATCCTGCCCGCGACGATGCGTCGCTGGCGGCCATGGAGCGCGACGCTCGCGTGCGCGCGGCGCGGCGGGACTCGCCGGTCGAGATCTTTGCAGCGGCAGAGGGACTGGCGCTCTCTCTCCGTGGACAGAGCCAAGCCCCGGCGTCCGACGGGATCTCCGCCATTCGGCGTCAATCGGTGAGCGGCAAGCGCGTTCTCCTCATCGGCGTCGACGAGTTTCAACGCGAGGCCATCACCAGCGAGCTGGGGGAGGACAACCTCCGTCTGTTACACGCCCCCACCGGTCCCGCCACGCTGGACCGCGTTCGGGCCATGGCGCCCGATCTGGTCGTTGTCGCAGCGGCTCCGCCAACCGCGTCGAGCGAGTTTATTCGCGAGATCCGACAGCGGACTGGGCGCGCGTCCCTTCCGGTCCTCCTCCTCACGAACGACGCCGAGCCCGAGGGCAATCCGCACGACCAAGGGGCCGCGGCGACCGACTACCTGGCCAGCCCGGTCAGCGCGCCCATGCTCCGTTCGCGCGTGCGCGCATGGCTCGCTCGAACGAGCGTCGGCGCGTCGTCCCCGACGCCGATCGGCAGCTCGGAGCGGGCCGCGCAACAGCAGGCGGACCATCCACCGATGGTCCATCGAGGGACAGGGAGCCCCGAGCAGCTCGCCCAGGCCCTCGCGCTCGTGCCCGTCTTTCGGTCCCTCACGCCGGAGCAGCTCCGCGTGCTGGCCGAGTGCGGCACCGAATACATCTTCGACCCGGGCTACGCCATCATTCGGCAGCATGAGTCGAGCGACCAGATCTACGTGATCCTCTCCGGACGCGTGCGCGTGAGCGAGGAGTCCGACGAGCCACCCAATGGCGACGCGGTCATCGCCGAGATCGGCGCGGGGGAGGTGGTCGGTGAGATGGCCATGCTGCACGACCGACCCCGCTCGGCGTCCGTCGTTTCGTCCGAGCCGACCCGCTGCCTCGCCCTACCAGCCGCAGACTTCGGACAGATCCTCCGGTCCTCGCCCGATCTCGCTATGGCGCTCATGCGCGTGCTGGCGAATCGCATCCACGAGACCGACCGCCGTCTCGCCCGGTACGCGCCCGATCCGTTGACCGGGCTCCCCAATCGCCGCGCCTTCCACGACCAATACGCGCGCATCGCCGCCCAGGCGCGACGGCGCGGTCGCGGTGCGACCCTCGTGTCGCTGGACATCGTCCGCCTGCGCGCCATCAACGATCGCTTCGGATACGACGTTGGAGACGAAGCGCTGCGCGCCGTCGCAGACACCCTCAACGAAAACGCCCGCAAGGCCGATCTCGTCGCTCGATATGGAGGCGACGAGTTCGCCCTGCTCCTGGTCGACGTCGAGCCCTCAGCCGTGCAGCCAATCCTGGCTCGGGTGGCCCAGCAAATCAGCGAGCTTGGGTCGCGGCGCGGTGTCCCGGTGCCGATTCGCTGCGCATGGGGCGCCGCGAGCGCCGACGTCTTGCCCGATGTGCCAGACGCGCTGCTCGTCCAGGCCGACGAGGACATGCAGCGACGACGGCCGAGCGCCGAGCAGGTGTAATCGAGGGCTACCGCAGGTAGCCCACCTCACGCCAGTACCGCTCGGCCCCCGGGTGAAGCGGGACGTCGAGCGGTCCTGCCTCGGAATCGCAGCACATCGTCTCGAGCGGGAGCGGGCCAGGCTCCTGAAACGGGATATCGCCGCGGCGCGCGGCAAGGGCCCGACAGAACGCGTAGACGAATTCGGCGTCCACGTCGGCGTGGGTGAACACGGGCCAGCCGCTGAAGTCGAGCGTTACGACGTCGCGGTCCAGGGTGGGAAACAGCTTCTGGGTGATCGTGCCGCGCCGAAGCCCCAACTCCTCCATCGCGCGCAGCACTGGCTCATGGATGGGGAGGAGACGCAGGCCCAGATCGGGCATCATGGGAATGAAGCGGGTGAGCGCTTCGTCGAACACCGCCTCAACCTCGCCCGACGCGACCTTCCTCGAGCGCGCCGGCGCGTAGGGCATGCCCGCGTCGTAGGAAACGTGCCCGCCCCAGCGCTCGATGTCGTCGAGGGAGAAACCGTAGGCGGCGAGGACGCTGTCGATGTAGAGGATCGTCGAGTGGCCCTTCTGGGCTCGAATCGACACCCGGAGCGGGTACTTCCGCCCCTTGACGTCCGCCAGGGACGTGAGCCCCGTCGACGTCTTGACGGCGAATCCGAGCCAGTCCAGGGAGGGAATCACGGCGATGGCGCGCACGGGCACCGGCTCGCGAAACGGACCCTTCCCGCGAAACGCCATGGTGAGGGGACCGCTCGGGTTGATCGTCGCGATGTCGACCTCGCGACGCGCCACCTGCCAGATGGCCTCCGGCGTGTCGCTGCCGATCAGGGTGTACGTCCAACCTTCAGCTCCCTGAGGACGCAGCTGAACTTGCGCCTGGGGATACGGGCTTTCTCGGGGCGCCACCAGCTCGGCGGCAACCTCTAGCATGACCAGCGATCGAGTCGACGCGGGAACCGGCGATTCGTACTCCATGCCTTCTCCTTTGCGCGCAATGTCGGAGAGCGTATCCATCTGTGTGTTGGCCAAAGATGTGACGCCGAGAGCATGCCCGTGGACATCTCCACCGTCGGGATGCTTCACCGTGTCGCGCATCGCTGGCGAACCCCGAGTGGTATAACGCGGATATGCTCTCGGGCGCTGTGCCACCCAGGCCGACCTTTCCGCGTCGCAGCTCCCCGCCAGACCGCGCTCCCAAACCGCCGTGGCTGAAAGTGCGCGTCCCGAGTGGGGACGAGTACACCCGCGTTCGTGGACTCGTCCGCGACCTTCGGCTCCATACGGTCTGCGAAGAGGCGCGGTGCCCGAACGTCGCCGAATGCTGGGGACACGGCACCGCGACGCTGATGCTCCTCGGCGACGTGTGCACGCGCGCGTGCGGCTTCTGCGCGGTGGCGACCGGTCGGCCAGTCGCGGTGGACGCCGATGAGCCCGAGCGAGTCGGGCGAGCGGTAGCTGTCCTCGGGCTGCGCCACGTCGTGCTCACGTCCGTGGCGCGCGACGATCTGCCCGATGGTGGCGCCGGT
>DASRDP010000165.1 GCA_035652535.1 Chloroflexota bacterium | reverse complement strand
ACGATGAGGACTGGAACGGTCTCACTCATGATCCGTTAATTGACCTCGGGAAGGATGCTGACGTGGATGGCGTCCGGCTCGCCGTTCCCGGCCAGCGTGTCCAGCGCGGCCCGAGCACGGCTGAGGGGGTAGGCGTGCGTCGCGATCTCGTCCATCGGGAGGCGCCCGGAGGCGATGAACTGGATGGCCAGCTCGACGGAGCGATAGGAATGACCGTTCGCCTGGATCAGCGTGATCTTCTTGCGGGGGAGCGTGCCCACATCGAGCACCTCGCGTCCGGCGGCCGCCAGCACGATGTTGCACTTCCGCTTGTGGGCAACCTTGACTGCCTGGTCCACGCACCCTTTGCCGCCGCCCGTCACGTTCACGACCACGTTGACTCCCTCGCCACCGGTCGCGTCGAGGATGCGTCCGACCGGATCCGGCTCGTTTTCGACGTCGATCGTCAGGTCGGCGCCGAGGAGCCTCGCCACCTCGAGACGCCGCCTGTCGCGGGCGAGGCCAGAGACGACGATGCACGACGCGCCGGCGGCCTTCGCCGCGATCACGGCCGCGAGCCCCTGCT
Source organism: Chloroflexota bacterium (assembly GCA_035652535.1). NCBI lineage: Bacteria > Bacillati > Chloroflexota > Chloroflexota bacterium. The sequence goes on along the minus strand of DASRDP010000165.1, from coordinate 8,473 downwards.
GGCCTGGCCCCTGCACCCAGATCGCCTCGCCGAGGCGGATGTCGCCGTACTCATAGGCCCATTCGATCCCGTTGCTAAACGGCAAAAAGGCCGCGGCATGCGTCGGCGGGATGTGCGAGGGCATGCGGTGCACGACGGCGTTGGGGTGGACGTACAGGTACTGGCTGTAGCCGCCCCACAGCGCCGGCCAGAGGCTCAAGGGCGCGTTACCGTATCGAATCTCGCCGCCGCGCGTGCCGCAAAAACGGTAGTCGTCGGACCGGCAGTACTCACAGTGCCCGCAGGGGACGTACTCCTCCAGGCAGATGCGGTCGCCCTCTTTGACCTTCCACTTCTGGGACGCGGCCTTCCCGATCTTGTAGACGATGCCCAGGTTTTCGTGGCCCATGATGTGGGGAGCGCCGCGGGCGCCCCACACCTCGCCGGCCTCGTTCGGCTCGACGCGCGGCGCCTTCAGCCCGCTCAAATCGCTCCCGCAGATGCCGCACGCTTCCATCTTCAAGAGCGCGGCGTCGTCGGGGATCTCCTCTGGAACGGGGATCTCCCGCAACTCGAACTCGCCCGGTCCCACGTGAACCGATGCGAACGCGGTCTGCGTCATCTCATGTTCCTCCCATCAGTCCTGCGACGAATCGGACGCGTCTTCGAAATGCTCGATCCCCGCGAAGCTGGCGTACTCGAAGGATCGCGACTTGTACACGAGGATCCTTGCCGGCCTCTCGCGATCCGCGTTGAACGACTGGTGGACCGCCAGGTTCGGGATCGCCACGACGTCGTTCTCCGACCACTCCCACCGCTGTCCGTCGATCTCCTCGTAACCGTGCCCCGCGATGACGAAGTGCGCCTCGTCGCCCAGATGGCGGTGCTTACCGGATCGGCCCCCGGGAGGGATCTCCTGCAGATAGCACTCGAAGAGCTTCATTCCCGTTTGCAGCTCGGGGTGCATGGGGTGGAGGAACCAGAGCACCCGGCCGTTGCGGGTGTTCTCCCAGGTCCGCTGGCGCTGCTGAATGACCTGAGGAACGTTCTGGCGCCAGTAGCACTCCTCCTGAAATCGGCGGATGAACCACTCGTAGCCATCGGTCACCGAATGGCTGGGGACCGGCGGCGCCTCGAAGGTGCGGTTCGCCAGCGCCTGCCGCTCGGCGGTGGCCGAACGAAAGATGAACTCCACGTCGCCGCGCCGATAGCCCACCATGTCGCCGTCCGGCCCGTACAGCGGGCGCGCGTCCTCGGGCATGGTCCAGCTCTCGTGCATCTCGGCCTGCTCGCTGCTGAATCCGGCCGCCATGAAGGGCCCGTGGCCCGCCTGGCAATAGACCAGGAGCGCCGGACCCTCGTCACAGAAGTGCTGGTGCATGCACCACGGCGGCACGATCATCAAGTCGCCGGCTTCCCAGTCGTGCCGACGGCCATCGTGCACCTCGTGGCCCTTGCCCGCGTGGATGTAGAAGGGTACCTCGGCGATGTGGCGGTGGTTCGCGTTCTTGTGACCGGTCGGGATCGTCTGCATCATGACGCGCAGCGTGCCCATCGGCGCGGTCCACGGCTTGCGCTCTGCCGTCGCCGTATCGTACGTGGTGAATACCTTATGATAGGCAGACCGCGACTGCTCCCAGGGCACGGAATCGAAAGTGACCACGCGAGGGCGCTCCTCCAGGAGCTTCGTCCTGCGCGAGCGCTCTCGCCCCCGGACCTCGTCCCATTCGTGGTCCTGAACGCGCTGTTCCCGCTCGGGGGTTCGCTCGCGAACACGCTGACGAGACTGCATGCCGTGACTCCTCTCATGCTGGGGCGCCGTCCGTGACTCTACGAGGATTGCCCGTCGGTGTCAACGCCGCCACGGTCGACCCGCAACCGAGCGACTTTCGCGACGCGCGCCCCTGCGCCGCGTACGTTGGCCGCGACGTGATGGAGGCTATCGGCGCGTCCGTCGGAGACGTCGTCCGCATGACGACCATTCGCGGGCGTACCGCGCTCGCGCGCATCGTGGGCGAGCACCCCGGGATGGGCGCGGGGCGCCACGTGCGCTTCGACCGGTTCACGCGCCAGGCCCTGAAGGTTTACCCCCACGAACAGGTGGCGGTCGAACGCGCCGATCTCGGCCCGGCGACGGAGGTCACCCTCGTGCCGGCCGTCGACATCTCGATGCTCCACCTCCCGAACCTGGTCCCCCAGCTCAAGGCGTGCCTTGCAGAGGCGCAGTGTCCCGTTCGGGAGGGCATGCTGCTCTACGTCCGGCTCTCAGACGCGGGCGCGGGCATTACCTACGACGTCCACGCCGTGCGGGAGGGCGAGGGGATCATCACGAGCGGCACTGCCCTGTACCTCGAGTTCGAGCACGACCACGAGCACGGCGCCAATAGCCACGAGCACGGCGAGGGCCAGCGGGCTGCCCGCGCCGAAACCGTCGTCGATACGACGTTCGAGGACGTCGGCGGACTCACGGCGCAGATCCGCGCGATTCGCGAGTTCGTCGAGCTGCCGCTGGTCTTTCCCCAGGTCTATCGTCAGCTTGGCATCACCCCGCCGCGGGGCGTCATCTTCTTTGGCGCGCCAGGCACGGGGAAGACGCTGCTGGCGCGGAGCGTAGCCAACGAGATCCATGCGGAGTTCTTCTCCATCAACGGGCCGGAGATCGTCGGGACGTTCAGCGGGCAGACCGAGGAGAACCTGCGGCGGATCTTCGGCGAGGCCGCCTTCAAGACGCCATCCATCATCTTCGTCGACGAGCTAGACGCGATAGCGCCGGCCCGCCGCACGGCCACGACCCTCTCGGACTCGCGGGCCGTGACGCAGCTCCTCTCTTTGATGGATGGGCTGAAGCGCGCCGAAGGGGTGATGGTCATCGGCACCACGAACCGGATCGAGGCGATCGATCCCGCTCTGCGGCGGGCAGGACGCTTCGACCGCGAGATCTATTTTCCTTCGCCCGACATTCGGGGCCGCGAAGAGATCCTCCGCGTGCACACCCGGGAGATGCCGCTCGCCGACGACGCCATCGCCGCGCTCCCGGAAGTGGCGCGGCGAGCGTACGGTTTCGTCGGCGCGGACCTCATGGAGTTGGCGCGCGAGGCGGGGCTCGCGGCGCTGCGCCGCTCGGCCAGCGCCTTCATCGATCAGCCGGGCCAGATCGGGCAGCTCGCCGCGAGCCCGTCGGCGATTCCTTCCGTCGGCGATCTCGTGGTCACCGCGGATGACCTCTTCGGCGCCCTCCGCCAGATGCGGCCCGCATCGCTGCGCGAATCCATCCTGTCGTACCCATCGGTGACGCTCGCCGACGTGGGCGGTCTCTGGGACGCGAAGCGCCGCGTGTGCGAGCTCATCCAGCGTCCCCTGGAGCACCCTGACCACTTCACGCGCCTCGGCCTCAGCACGAGCGTGGGCCTCCTGCTGCACGGCCCGCCGGGGACCGGGAAGACGCTGCTCGCCAACGCCATCGCGCGCGAAACGGGCGCCAACCTGATCTCGATCCAGGGTCCCGAGCTGTTCAGTCAGTGGTTCGGCGAGAGCGAGGAGGCCGTCCGCGATCTGTTCAACCTCGCGCGGCGCGCCGCGCCGTGCATCGTGTTCTTCGACCAGCTCGACGCCGTGGCGCCCAGGAGGAGCGACCTCGAAAACGAGGGGACGCGCGCGCCCCAACGAATCGTCAACCAGCTGCTGACAGAGCTGGACGCGATCGATCGGTCGAGCCAGGTGATCGTCATGGGCGCGACGAACCGCGTCGAGATGGTGGACCCGGCCGTGCTGCGTCCCGGGCGCTTCGGCGTCCACTTGCTGCTCGACCTGCCGACCGAATCGGAGCGCGCGGAGATCCTCCGCATCCAGCTCCGCGACGCGCTCCTGGACCCCGCCGTCGACGCGTCAGCGCTCGCCGACGAGATCGCCGCGCGCACGAGTGGCCTGTCGGGCGCGGACCTGGCCGCGTTGTGCCAGGCGGCGAAGCTGCACGCGCTGGATGCGGCGGGATATGCCGGCGAACCGCGGCTCACGAGGGCGGATTTCGCGGCGGCGATACCGACGCGGGACGCGAGACCCTGAGCTGGGACGCGGCTGCGCGCGCGGACTAGACGCCCGCCGTCGCCTCGACGCGGTCCGGCCGCCGCCAGGTCGTGAGCGGCTGGCCCTCCGCCAGCGCCCGCAGCTCCCGCGCCCACAGACGGCGCACGAGCAGGATGCCCGCGTCCGATCGACCGAGCCGCTCGTTCGCGCGATCCGGGATGACGCCCTGCCCCACCTGCGCCACCGTGTCCTGCACGCCGACGATGTATGGCGGCTGCCCGATGTCGTCCACATGCAGCTCACCGGCGAGCATTCGGCGCGCCAGCTCGTTCACCGGTGGCGGCTCGCCGGCCCGGGCGCGTTGGCGCTCCTCGTACGCTGGGGCCGCCTCGCCCGCCACGTGCACGAGGTTTACGTTCAAGCTGAGGTGCTGCTCGTCGTCGATGGGGACGCGCCACGCGATGGCGTCGGTCCAACCGGACGCGCCGTCGGCGGGCGATCCCTTGATGTGGAGGATGTTGGGCATCATGTGGTGGGTGAGCCGAACGCCGGTCGAGCGCGTCGCTCGGCACACAAGGCCGTATTCGGTCTCCTCGGCGGACACGATCGGAACGTCGACGAGGCCATGGTCCGTGAACGCCGACCGTCGGTGCACGAAAGCGACGTGGGACGGGTCGACGCCGTTCTCGATGCTGTTGAAATAATTGCACGGCCGAACGTAGCTGCCCGTCGTTCTGACCCCACCCGCCTCGAAGTCCGGATATCGCGGGAGAGGCGGCGGCTCCCCTGCGCCGAAATACGCAAAGATGAGGCCGAGATACTCCTCGACCGGGTAGCTCCGGATCCGAATGCGCTGGCAGAAGGGGTCCGGCTCCGCCGGCTGCTCGACGCACCTCCCGTCCGGGCCGTAGCGCCAGCCATGGTAGAAGCACCGGATGTCATCGCCCTCGACCCAGCCCGTCGAAAACTGCGTTCCGCGGTGAGCGCAACGGAAGGCGACGCAGTGGGCCCGCCCGCCTTCACCACGATACAGCGTGATGTCCTCGCTCATGATGCGTAGCGGCTTCGCGCGACCGGGCGCCAGCTCGCCGCTCATCGCGACCGGCTGCCAGAAACGGCGGAGGTAGGCGCCCGCGAGGGTGCCCGGGCCCGTGTGGGCGAAATCGGTGTGGTCCCTGGTACTGAATCCTGTGCCGCGGCTCTGCGCCCCGTTCATCTTCGCCTCCGGCATAGCGCGGCCTCGCATGGAGGGCCCTCGCGCCAATTGTAGTGGGCTATCGCAGAAAGACGGCGCCCACGACGCCGGAGGCCAGAATGACGACGGGCGTTGGGATGCGCGTCCGCCACAGCGCCGCGGCCGAGATGAGGGCGATGAGCGCCGTGGGCACGTCGATGAGGGTGGCGCGGCCAATGACGTACGCGGAGGCGAAGGTGAGGCCGATGGCGACCGGGATCAGCGCGTCGCGGATCGCGGCGGGCCACGGCGACCGGCGCAGCCGACTCCAGAGACTGATGACCGCGAGCCCGATGGCCGCGGTCGGCAGGATGAACCCGACTGCCGCGGCGACGGCGCCGGGGACTCCGGCCGCCTTGTAGCCAATCGGAACGACGAAGAGCGTGCCGGGCCCTGGAGTCAGGTTCCCGATGGCATACGCCTGGAGGAACTGGGCATGCGTTAGCCAGCCTCGCGCGACAGATTCCCGCTCCATTTCTCCCAGAAGCGCGGTTCCCCCGCCGACGGACATGAGGCCTAGCTTGGCGAAGAGCAGGAAGACCTCGACGGCTGCGGCACTCATCGGTCCGCCTCCTTTCGCCTCCGCCGGGGGGTATTCGCGGCCAGCGACAATGCCCCCGCGCCGATCAGGACGAGGACGAGGTCTACCCTTAGCAGGCCGTATGCGATGAAGGTTGCGAACGCGGCCGCTACCCCATACCTGGTCTTGCGACTCGTGGGCGCCGTCTTCATGGCCGAGAAGACGAAGAGCCCAAAGCCCCCGGCCGATACCCCGTGGATCGCGCCGTTTGCCCATGGTGGGCGCTGCACGTCGAAAAACAGCATCGATAGGACGATCGCGCCCAGGATGCCGGGAAGGATGTAGGCGCCGACGGAGAGCGCCGCCGCCGCGCTGCCGCGCAGCATGTGGGCCATGAACATCGCCGTACCAACGCCCGCTGGTCCGGGAAGCAGCCGGCCCAGCAGCAATCCCTCGAGCCAGTCCTCCCGCTGGAGCCAGTGGAGCCGGTCGACCAGCTCGTCCTGCAAGTACATGGCGCTTCGCCCGCCGATGCTGATGCTCCCAAGTTTGACGAAGGCGAGGACCAGCCTCGCGATGCTGACGTGCGGCACCACCGGCGCCGCGACCGCGGCCGGGGCGTAGATGGTGCTCAGCTCCGCGCCGAACTGGGCACGGAAGCTCTCCAGTGTGGCGGGCTGGTCGAGGCCGAGGGCTTGGCAGAGTCGAGGCGCCAAACCGGGATTGAATGGGTATTTGGACGCCAGGGCCCGCGCGAGGCCCGCGCGCACCCGTGGGTTGTCCGGCACGAGCGACGCCCATCGCTCCGCGTGGTCCTCGAGGTTTCGCAGGGTCGGGGTGTCGCGAATGATTCGGGCCCGACGAAACGCCTCGATGAAATCGCGCTCGCCCTCGGCCGCGGCCCACGCGGCGGCCGTGGCGCTCATCTCGTCCTGGCGCCGGGCCTCTTCTTGGAGACTGAGCTGCTCGATGGCGAAGAGGAGCGCACGGACCTGCTGCGCGGGCAGGCCGGCCAGCGCTTCCTCGCGACTGATCAGCTCGGACATCGCGACTCCCGCCAACGATCGCGCGGCTCTCTGCTCCGCGACGGTCCTCCATCGCGCTGGCCTCGTGCGAGAGCGCTGAAAGTCGACACTGCCCCGATGCCGAGGGTACCCTCGCGAGATCGCATCGATTCATCACCGCCGAGTGGACCGAGCAGATGGCGTAGGATAGCATTGACCGCCAAGCTATGCGACTCGTCCGCGGCAAGACTGGGCGCAGCGGTTCACAGCGCGCGAATTGCACGTACCTGAAAGGGAAGGCATGGCCCAGATTGTCGCCGTTCATTCCTTTCGCGGTGGGACCGGCAAGTCCAACACCACCGCGAACATCAGCGCAATGCTCGCGGCGAGCGGTCAGCGGACCGCGGTCATCGACTGCGACATCCAGTCGCCAGGCATCCACGTCCTGTTCGGTCTGGGCGGCAAGCAGCTCCAGCACTCCCTCAACGAGTATCTCCGCGGAGAGTGCAGTATCGAACAGGCGGCTGTGGACGTCGCCGCCAATGTGGGGCTGGCGAATGGCTCGTCACTGCACCTCATCCCATCGAGCCTCAGCGGTGGCGAGATCGCACGCGTAATCCGCGAGGGCTACGACTTCGCCGTCCTGCACGAGGGCCTCCTGAAGCTCGTCGAGCTCCTACGGCTCCACGTGCTCATCATCGATACGCACCCGGGGATGAACGCGGAGACGCTGCTCTCCCTCGCCACGGCGGACGTCCTACTCCTTGTGATGCGCGCGGACGAGCAGGACTACCTGGGCACGGCCGTGGCCGTGGAAGTGGCGCGCCAGCTCGGCGTGCCGAGGATCGAGATCCTCGTGAACAACGTTCCCCTCGCCTTCGACCCCGCTGCAATTCGGCGGCAGGTGGAGCAGGTTTACGGCTGCCACGTCGCCGCCGTCATTCAGCACAACAGCGACATGCACGCCCTCGCGAGCGGCGGCGTCTTCTCGACGCGCTACCCTGATGACCCGCTCGCGGCGCAGTATCGGGAGCTTGCCGCGTCGCTCGCGTGAAAAGGCGTAGACGGGCCCGAGGTCGGCGAAGATGCGGGCGAAGGCAGCAAGCACGATCTCCTGGATTTCACTGAGATCGAACGCCTCGAAGAGGTAACGCCTCTGGTGCAAACCAAGGTCGCGCCCGTCGCGCCAGTTCTGATAGAGCATCGCGCCGGGCACACCCCGCTTCACCCACCAGGCGACGCGAGGCGCCATGCTTCGGTCTCCAAACTCGAGCGCCGCCAAGAGCTGGCGTTCGGTGGCGCCGGGAAACCCGAGCCAACCATTCAAGATCCCATCCGGGTCGACTCTTGTCTCTACGTCCACCTGTCGAAGCGCATCTCGGTTCCAGGCGTCTAGAAACTTGCTCCATAGAAACTGGGTCGCGCCTCCGGATCCCCGCGCCCCCTGATCGCCCCTAGCCCTCCGTCACCGACCCTTCGTCCAGTCCGACGTCGAGGCGCGCAATCGCGACGCGGCCATTCGCTACTAGCCCGTCGAGGCGCTGGAGGAGTTCGTGATAGGCATCCAGTTCAGCGTCGCCAGCGTCCACGTGCCAGACGATCCTGTCTCCTTCGAGATCAAGCTTTCCCATCCATGCGAATCCTCGACCCCCGAATGCACCTCGGAAACCAAGCGTGTACCATTCCGAAAGTTCTTGACCGAGAATCGCAAGA
>DASRDP010000164.1 GCA_035652535.1 Chloroflexota bacterium | reverse complement strand
TGAGTTTGATCGTGAGAGCGATCACGATCCAAAGCGGGAGTAGCGCGGTGATCGCGAGCAGTGAGAGCACAATGTCCAGCAAGCGCTTCGCGACGACGTACGTCCGCGACGCCCCGGTAATCTGGATCGCCGTTGACGCAGGTGAAACTGCAAGATACCCGCTTGAGATCGACACAGGCGTGCCCCGGACCTGTAGTTGAAGGCAGCCGAACTAGGATACCAACGCGTTCGTTCTGCGGCAAGAAGCCGAACGGAGAAACGGAGGCCGCGTTCATCGGTCTCGGCCGCTACGCTGAGCCTCCACTCCTCGTCGTGGCTCAAGGTGAGCTCGGCTCAGCAAGATAGCACACGCGCTCGCGGCCCACAGGCGAATAGACGTGGTTTCACCCGCACATGACGAGGCGTTCCAAGTGCTCCGCGAACCTGATGAGCCCGCGCGTCTTCGACATGTTACTTTCTGCGTAGAGCCGCCCGTTCCGGCCAAGACGCTCGGCATCCTGCGGCGCCTGCATCAGTGACCGGATCGCCGATGCCATGCCCGCGGCGTCTTCCGGCGCTGTGACGATGCCGGCATCTGCGCGCTTCAAGAGGCGAGCGGTCTCGCTGTCAGGATGGACCGCGGCGAGAATTGGCCGGCCGGCCGCGAGGTAATAGCCGAGCTTGCCCGGGAGGACGATGTCGCGAACGCCGGCGACCTGGGTGATGACGAGCAAATCCGCGGCTGCGAGTTGTCCCGCCAGCGAGGCCCGTGGTTGGAGTGGAAGAAAGCGCACGTTCTTCAACCGCAGGTCTTTGGCTCGTCGCCGCAAGGCGGGCGCCCTGGGGCCGTCGCCGATGACGCAGACTGTCGCGCGCGGATCGCCGGCGAGCAACGCCGCGGCGTCGATCAGCGTCTCGAGTCCCTGCTTCGACGCAAGGCTGCCCGAATACATAACGACGAATGCGTCAGCGGGTATCCCGTGGACCTCCCGAAAGCTCGGGGCGCATGGCGTCGGACGGATCTCGTCGGTGTCGACCCAATTGGGCAAGAGTGCGATCTTGCCCGCCGGTACGCCCTTCGCCCGCAGGTTGCGGGTGAAGCCATCGGAAATCACGCCGATCGAATCGGCGCGCGCATAGACGAACCGTTCGAGGGCGCGGGCGATGCGCACCGGGAGACTGCCCTCCGCTAGGGCCCCGACCGCGACCGCGGCGTCGGGCACGATGTCCTGCACGTGCAGGAATAGCCGTGCCCGGCGCCATTTGCAAATGAGGCTCGCGGTTAGGCCCACCTGCAAGGGAGGAGAGACGGCTACGACAACATCCACAGGACCGGCCGCGGCGCTGGCCAGGAGCGACGATGCTGCGAAAGAGCTGTCGAACAGAACTCGCATTTTCGCTGAGGTCGGGTTCCTCGGGACGAACAGGAAGCAGCGCGTCACCGGTATGCCGCGTACGGTTTCGGCCATGAAGAGCTTGGAGCGATAAGGAGCGGGAATGCTCCACTGCGGGGCCATGGGGAATCCCGTCACGACCTGTACTGAATGACCCCTGCGCGCCAGGCATTCGGCCAGATCCGCGGTGTACGGTCCGATCGACGTGGTTTCCGGCAGGTAGTTCAAGCCGAGGATCAAGACGCGCACTCAACCGGTCCCTGGTCGGCGTGCCATCGCACCGTTGCGTGTGGCTACGTATTTCAGCGAGTTACCCCACCGACCCACGAGCACGTTAGCGATGTGAAACGCTATCCAGAAGAAGGCGAATCCGAGGCGACCGGACAGCCGCTCGTAGATGCGGAAGGACCAGGGCTGGTAGTAGATCAGGTGCTGGCGCGCCCCGGCACGCACGAACCCTGTATCCCCGACGATTCTGTCCAATTGCGGGGGCGTAAACCGGTAGACGTAGTTTCCGACGTCTTCCCAATCGCCCGAAATCCCGAGACGCACGGCGAGGCGAGTAAGGGGCGCCTGAGCAGGCTCGGCCAGCGCGATGGTGTGGGCCACGCGCGCCATCTCTAGGATCGCCGCCGACGGTTGGGGCAGGTGGTGGAGTCCGTCGTGGACGAACGCAAGGTCGGCGGTACGGTCGCGGAAGGGTAGACGCTGCGCGTCAGCGACGACGAGGTCGTATGCGACGCCGTGGCGCCTCGCGCGCTCCTGCGCACGCCGTAGGCAATCAATCGACAGATCGGTGGCGATGACCTTGAGGCCCTGCCGAACCAGGAATTCGCTGTCCATCCCGGAACCGGCACAAAGGACGACAGCCCGAGCGCCTCTCGGCGGACGCGCAAGTTGGACGAGTTGTCGCAACTTGTAATGGATGAGGTAACGGACCGGTTTCGGATAACCACGCGGACGCTCGATTTCGATCTCCCCGTCCACGTTGTCGCGGTAGAAGGCAAGCTGCTGGTCGTGCTGTCGCTGTTCTGTTTCGCTCATGCGGACCGTCCGGTGTCCTGAGCCGTTTCGGATAACGAAGTTGCGACGATCGACCAGATTCGCTCTGCGAGCGGAGGCGAGGTCAGCCGCTGGTATGTCTCGAACGCGTTCACCTGGGTCCTATGGAGGGTGGCGCGGTTGCTGAATGCACGGGCGAGGGCCTCGAACACGCCATCGGGGTTGGCTGGATCGAATAGGTAGCCGTTCCACCCGTCGACGACGTAGCTCGGCTCGGGGCCCTGATGCCAAGCCAGGTTCGATGCGACGACCGGGGGCAGACTGAGTGACATGAGGTGTACGACACTCAGCCCGGCGCGGCCAGGATAACATCCAAGGGCACATGAGCGCGATATGTCCGCCACGGTTGCGTCGTCGTAGACCGCGCCGTGCAGTACCACCCACGGTCTGTCCCTCGCGAGCGCGCTGAGCACCTCGAGCTCTTCCCCGTCACCGATTACGTGCAAGGTGACCGGGTGTCCGTTTTCGCGCAGCCGCTCCACCGCTCGAACGAGCTGACCGACGCCAGAACCTGAACGCAGCCGCCCGACAAAAAGCACTCCCGGTTCATTGCCCTTTTTTTCGACCGGAGGAACGGGATGGGAGTTCTGCTGTGAGTTGTCAGCGACGGCCAGCTTCCTGCTCGGTAGCCCCACGTCCTCAAGGCTCTGCCGGACGATGTCGGCGTAGCAGATGTACCTGGCCGCCAGGACCAGGATGACGCGATACGTCCACCGACGAACCCGGCCAGCCTCGGGATGCTTGAAGAGGCCGTGACCATGCACGAGAACAGCGATACCTAACAATCGGCCGACCAACAACGTGAGCCAGAAGCTCGCGTACCACGGGTTGCCGAAGATGATGATGGCGTCCGGTCGCCGCCGGATGACCTCCCAGACAGCGCCGGCCTGCAGCAACCCGATGCGCTTTCCGACAGGTCGGAACGTCCTGATCTCTTGGTAGGTTAACCCCTTCACCGGGCGCGGCCGAAGCGACCCAAAGCCTCGCGCGCTTTCTGGAGGCGAGTACAGGACGGTGAGGTCGCACCGCCGAGCGAGCCCTTCGTAGAGACCCATACGGTATTCGGTCAGTTGCGGCTGAATGAAGAAAACGCGCGGGCGCACCTACAAAGATGCTCGATGGGTTGGTTGCTCCCCTACGGCGGCCAAACCGGCGTGGATGATCCACCGTAGGTTGGCGGCAACAGAGCCCGGAGCGAAGCGCTGAACGGCGAGCCGGCGCGCACGCTGTCCGTAGCCAGCGGCATCTTCGACTACGTTCGCCATCGCATCGACGACGTCATCGATCCGGAAACGCAAGACGTATCCCGCCGCGGCCTCCGCCACGCCCGGCATGTCCGCCTCCTCGGACACGATCGGCGGAGTGCCGGAGGCTAGCGCCTCGACGGCCGCCAGCATCGTCTCCTCGAAGATGGTGGGGAATCCCACGAAGGCATCCGCCAGGTAATACAACTCGAACCGCTCGTCGTAGATGTCCCGTAGGACTCTGATTGAATCCGCCACGCCGCTCGCGGCAATCTTGGCCGACATTTCCCGTTCGTAGCCGTGATCGCGACCGACGATGAGGAGCACGCTAGATCCGGCCCGACGTCGCTTGAACTCCGAGTAGGCGTCGATCAAGCGCCCTATACCCTTCGCCTCATGGAACCGGCCGACGAACACGAAGACGGCCGCGTCTCCCGGTATACCGTACTTTTGGCGCATCCCTGCCCGAATGGCGGGCCGTTTTCTCTCCTCTAGGAAGTGGCTGGGGTCCGGGTAAGCCGCGTGGAGCGGAAGCACCTCTACACGGCAGGCGGCGTTCCATCGATGTGCGGCGGTGCAGTAGACGCGCTCCTCGTGCGCGTTCTGAGCGAGTCCGACGTCGACCGCGCGGAAGAACGCGCGGCCGAAGCCCGCGTCGTAGAGTTTCCGCCAGGGAGAGGGCTTCTCATGGAGCATGCCGAAGGCGGAGTGGATGTGGAGGAGCCGATGCCCGAAAGTGCGCTTCAGCGCGATGGCATAAAGTGGCAAGATCCCGCGCACGTCGCACGTGTGGAGCACGGCCGGCCCTCGCCAGCGGCCGATCCGGGTCGCCACGTCTAGCAGCAGCGTGGGTGGGACCAGGTAGACTGCACGTCTGCCAAGACGGGGCAAGATGAGCCGATGACGCCGAACGGTGCCGGGGTCGCAGGAGTAGTGGGCCTGTCTGAGACGGCGGTAATCGTGGTTGAGGTCCGTCGTCGCGATCTGGACTTCGGCCCACCCGTCGAGCCAGTGCGCGTAGTCATGCAAGACACGCACTGGTCCGCCGAACCCCCATGCCGGGGCGTAGAAGTTCGACATCTGAATGTAGAGGAGCGGGCGTTGCGGCGCTTCGCCTCGCGCCGCTTTGTTCAGATCCCCACCTCTAGTGGCTGCTCCTTAGCGCACAGATAGCTCTTCCACGCCACGCTGTCCTGGAGCTGAGGCACCCAATCCACCGTGAGCACCGCCATATCGACGACGCGCAGACCGTGCGCCCCAAGTGTCCTGAACAGCGCCGGCTCGTTGAAGTGGATTTCCGGCATTTTGACACCGTATGCGTGCTTCACAAATGCCAATGTCTCGGTCTTCTGGAGGACGGGTGTTCGGTGGAAGAGTACGAATCTTCGCGCTACACGGACGGCCTCCGCGACCGCAAGTCTGAAATCGGAAACGTAAGGGAGGCAACAGCCTGACACGACGATGTCAAACGATCTGTCTCGATACCCCAGGTGGGTGGCATCCTGAACGGCGAAGGGGATCGCTGGATAGTACTTTCGCGCTAAATCGACGAAGTGCAGCGAATAGTCCGCTCCATAATACTGAGCTTGGATGCCGCAAATCTCGAGCACTTCGGCGTAGTAGCCGCTGGAGCATCCAATCTCGACGATGCTGCTCTGGTCGAGGCGATCCACGTTTCGCCTGAGCAATTCGACGAATGCGTCGAAGACGTCGATCCGTACACCTTTTCGGAATTGAGTAATCTGTTGATCGACGAGCTGGCGCTGCGCCTGGGGTACGGTCCCGTGTCGCCAAGCGTCCGAGTGGCGAGCCGCCACCGCGGATGGCTCCTCGTCGTCTACTGCGACATAGGTCCGGCGCAAACCCCCGGCCAGCCGCAGCAGCTCGCGCAGGAACGGCGTCAACCGCGCGTTAGCCCGGAAACGCGCCTGGATCGCGCCAGTCAAGCTCGACATGCCACCAACCGACACCCGAGAACCCCGATCTCGATACAGATGCTCGGCAAGGCTAACACAGGGGTGGGCTGGCTCATGGCCGGCTCATCCGCTCGACGGCTCCTGCAAACGGCGACGGATCGTCCGACTCAGGGCGCCGACAAGCACGGCCAGGAAGACGCTGCTGGACAAAAGCATGCCGGAAACAGCGCCCGCGGCGCCAAAGGTCTTCACCAGAACGATGCCGCCCAGGACTACTCCCGCGGCGGACAGATACCCCAGGAAAACGAGGTCCGGACGCTGCGATGCTTTGAGCGCGTCGTTCACGGATCCGGCGACGCCGTTGACGACGGCGAGCAGGGCGAATCCAGGAAGCAGGGCGGCCACTTCGTCGTACTTACCCCGATAGATGTAGTGAACAAGTGGAGGACCGACCGCGACCAACCCGAGCGCCGCCGCCGTCGTCGCCCCGAGCGTGAGCACCCCTCGACGCACCACCAATTGAATGAACTCCCGAATGTGACCGCGCGCCATGAGCCCACTGGCTCGCGGGAGGAGCAGCATCGAAATCGCGGTGAGGGAAACGTCGACTGGCGTGATGAGGTTTTGCCCCGCGCGGACGAGGGCGACGTCAGCTGGGGAGAGGAGGATCGCGAGCAGCCAGTAGTAGCCTTGATTGGCCGCTTGGAAGACGAAAGCGGTTACAACGA
>DASRDP010000163.1 GCA_035652535.1 Chloroflexota bacterium | reverse complement strand
GTGCCCGGCTTCATGCCCGGCGTGGCCCAGGAGCGAAACGGCATCATCCGCCACGGCGCGAAGATGCTCTTCGCCTACTCGGAGGCGACCGTTCCAAAGATCACGGTGTACTTTCGAAAGGGATACGGGGGCGCGAAGCAGGCGATGTGCACGCGCGAGATGGGCGCGGACCAGGTCTTTGTGTGGCCGGGCGTGGAGCTCGCGGTGATGGGGGCCGAGGGCGCCGTGGACGTGCTGTATCGACGGGAGATCGAAGCTGCCGCGGACCCCGGCGCCATGCGCCGCGAGAAGATCGCCGAATTCACCCAGCGCTTCTCCGGGCCCTTCGATGCTCTGGCCAAGCAGTTCGCCCACGCTGTGATTCGCCCCGGCGAGACCCGCCAACGACTCATCCGCGCCCTGGAAGCCTTTGCAGACAAATCCGAATCGCAGCCGGCGAAGAAGCACTCCGTGATGCCCGTGTAGCGCCGGGCCGCATTTTCGGTCGACAATCTCCGTATGCTGGAATTTCTGCGAGCCGTCGGCGTGCTCAAGACCATCCCACGCCAGGGGTGGGTGGACCGCCGGATTCCCGATCCGGAATCGGTCGCCGATCACACGTACCGGAGCGCGATGATGGCATGGGCGCTGGGCCAGGCGGCCGGGCTCGATACGGCCCGGCTCGTCAAGATCGTGCTGGTCCACGATCTGCCGGAGGCGGAAGCGGGGGACGCCACGCCCTATGTGGGGATCGTGGAGACTGGCGTCAGGGTAGAGGACGCCGTCGCACGGTGGCGCGACCTCTTGTCGCCGGAGGAGCGAGCCGAAGCGAAAATGCGAAAGCATGCGCTGGAGGCAGATGGGCTTGCCAGGATCTGCGCCAGTCTCCCCGGGTCGCTCGGGGACGAGCTTCTGGACCTCTGGGCCGAGTATTCAGAGCGTCGCACGCCGGAGGCGCGCTTCGCTGCGGAGATCGACAAGCTGGAAGCGCTGCTGCAAGCCATCGAGTATCGAGACGCGGGCCATCCAGCCGACGTCGAAAACTTCTTGCTCAGCGCCCGTGAATCGGTCCAGCATCCGCTTCTGGTCGAGCTGCTCGCGGAGTTGGAGCGGTACCTCGCATCGCGACCATCGCGGAAATCCGAAGCGTAAGGGGGTCCACGAAATACGAGGAGGCCCTCACTCTTGGTGTGAGGGCCTCCTCGCGGTCACTACGAGCGCGGGTGAGAGAAACCCCTCTCGATTCACGGCCGAGCGTGCCGATGGCGCGCGGCGGTCGGAAACCTCAGGTCCCCGCGTAAGGGGATGAGTAGTCGAGGACGACGCGCGCGGCGTTCGCCGAGATCATATACAGCGCGGCCTGGCCATTGGCGCCCCGGAACTCGCCGGTGCCGGCCAGGATTCCGACGTGGTCCGCCACTACGCCGCCGCCCAAGACGAACTGGCCGCGTCGGGTCAGCTCGAGGGACGCGTTGGCAACGGATCCCGTCGCACCGGGCCGGGACGGGTCGAAGTTCCAGCCCCAGACCCGAAGCGTGCCGACCCGCTTCGAGTTGGCCCCAGGCGTGCCATCTGCGCCGAGAGAGCCGGCCTCGTAGACGGCGCCGCTCATGTAGAAGGCGCCCGCCTGCATGGCCATCTCAGCCGCTGGCGCGGCGGCGGCGGGGGCACCGGCCGCAGGCGCGGCCGCCGCCGGGGCGGCCTCCAATACGACATCAAAGGTGAGGCCCCACGGGCTTCGCTCCGGCCTGTCTGCCTGGGCGTTCGCAACGGTCTGGCCGACGACGGCCCCTGCCAGGACTGCGCCGCCCCCGGCGGCCAACAGACGCCTACGACTTACTCGTTCCAACTCGCACCTCCGCACGTAGTTTTGGACGGTCTAGTATAGTCGCTACGACCGTAGCAAAGTCAATAGGTATAGCCCGCTGATGACAAAACAACGGCACTTACCGACGTTATACGCCGAATTATGTCAATATCCCGCGAGGTAGGCTTATACGCAGCCTCCGTTGCGTCATTGCGCGGGCGACGACCGCGGACCGATGGGCGAGTCCTCTAGATCGGCTTCTGGTGCGACGCCCGGATGACGGAATGGATGCCGCCGCGCACGTTGAACTCGGCGGTGACATCGATGCGTAGAGGATCGAGGACGGCGACCAAGTCGTCAAGTATCAGATTGGTCACATCCTCATAGAAGTGCCCCTCGTTGCGGAACGCCCAGAGATAGAGCTTGAGCGATTTCAGCTCGACGCACGTTCGATCCGGGACATAAACGATCCGGATGGTCGCGAAATCCGGCTGGCCCGTGATCGGGCAGACGGACGTGAACTCGGGGCATACGTGCTCGATTTCGTACGCGCGACTGGGATGCGGATTGGGGAAGACCTCGAGCGTCGCCTGGTGCGCCGACGGCATGCACGCGCTCCGAACCGCTGAGCTGGCGCGTGGGCCGAGACCGAGCAGGGTGCTGATGAGCGGATGTATACCGATCGTGCCGAGCCGTTCGGCTTCGCTCGGGGCAGGAGCGTCGAAGCGCGCCACCCCCTTCGGCGGGCTCGGGGCGAACGGTTTGTCAGCATTCTGCTAGAAGGGCACGTCCCACTGATACAGATTGTAGCGGTCCATGTACGCAATCAGCTTCGTGGCGTAGTTCGGATCCGTGGCATATCCGGCGGCGTTGATGCGACGGGCGAACTCTTTCGGATCGCTCGTCGCTTGGAGCGCATACGCGTAGCGTGAGTTCTCGAGGAAGAATCGACCGTGATCCACGAGAGAGTCGGCCGGGTCGGCATAGCGGCGGAAGGGCGCGGGATAGTTCACGTCTCTCCCATTCGCATCGACCTCCCAGGCGTCGATCCAGACGACGCCGGCGGTTCCCGGCTTCTCGTAGGCCTTGATGCCGAAGTAGTTATTTGCGTCCCGAGCCAGGAAACTCGTGCCCCAGTACGTCTCGAGGATGGCCTGGGCGAGGGTCACGGAGGCCGGCACGCCCGTGAGGCGCTGCGACTCGCGGGCGCCGCGAACGAGGCTGAAGATGAACGCCTCGTGCGAATCCGCGGGTATCCGGCCGTCTACGCCCGGTGGCTCGCGCAGCAGCAAGCGCTGGCCGATCTCGATGTGGTCCGGGCGCACCAACGCGTTCAGGGAGGCGATCACATCCGCGCTCACGCCGTAGGCCGCGGCGATTCGATTCACGGTGTCGCCCGGCGCAACGGTGTAGAAGGTGGGCGGATCGACGCTGGCGGCGTCGCCATCGGCGCCTTCGGCGGCCGGAATTGGTGCGTCATCTGTGCTGTCCGGAGCACCGTCTGGACCAAGGCCATCCGCGTCCAGGTCGGCGGAGGTGAGTGCCGTCGCGTCCACCGAGTCGTTGGGAGGCCGCGACTCCGCATGCTGTTCGCCGCGGTCTGAGGTGTCTGGTGCGTCCGGCCGGTCTTCATCGCCCGATGCATCGGCGGCGGGCTGCTCGTCGGTGGGGCGTGCCGGAACCGGCAACTGCGCGTTGGCGGACGAAGCCTCGAGGGGCTCGGAGGCAAGGCCGACCCTGATGGCGCTGACTTCCGTTGGCGCGGGATCAGCCGGAGGATGGGCCCTTCCGGCGGTGAGCGACGGTGAGACGGCAAGCACGCCCAGGAGGACTGCGCCGTGGGCCACGCCGCGTTGCCACGCGCCACTGCGCCTCGGGGCCCGCGCCGGCGCGATCGGGCGTAACGTCGCGAGCGCGATCGCGGGCTCTGCCGTGGCGGGCGTGTGCGGGGCAGTTGGGCGGGGCTGCGGTGGTTGGCGTCGGCCACGCGGCCCGAACAACCGAACGCCGAGGATGCCGAAATAGGCGAGCGCGAAGAGAAGGACGCGGTGCAACACGGACATACTCCGGGAGATGGTTGGCGCATGGCCCGCTCCGCTCGCGCCCACAGGCAGCCCAGATTCGAGGAGCGAGGGGTTGGACGGGACAGGGACGTTGCGCGAGCCCGTGGGCCGGGCTCGGCGCGTCCGCGCGCGCGAGTCAGGTTTTCGAATCGACGGCGGAGTATATCAAGTCTGTAAAAGGTTCGCAACTTAGTTAAGGCGATAGTGTAACAAAGTCCAGGTGAAGAGAGGGGCGCTCCGCATGGTCCGGAGCGCCCCTCGGTGCGTGGATGCGGGCTCGCGGCCCGCTAGGATCTTCTAGTAGACGAACGGGTACCCGTAGCCGAAGTAGTAGGGGTAGCCGTAGTACCCGCCGTAGTAGCCACCGTAGGAGTAGGGGTTGAGGTACGCGGCATACGACTGGTACGGGTACACGTAGTAGCCGTATCCGGAGTACGGATACAGATAGGCGCCGTAGCCAGAGAGAGCGTATCCGTAGTACGAGTACGGAAAGACGCCGTAGCCGTAGTAGCCGGGATAGCTGCTATAGCCGTAGCCGTAGAGGGAGTACGGGTAGTAGGAGTATGAGTAGTACGAATACGGGTAGTACGAATACGGGTAGTACGAGTTGTAGAGCCCATAGCCGTAGTTGTACGGGTAGCCGGCGTACGGGGCCGCGTAGTAGTAGCCGTTCAGCGGGCTGTAGTAGTACGACATGCCGTAGCCGCCGTAGCCGCCGTAGCCGCCGTAGCCCATGCCGTAGCCGCCGTAGCCGTAGGCCGGACCGTAGCCCATGCTGTAGCCGTAATCAAAGGCTTGACCATAGGTGCCCATCCCCTGCGCGCCCGGTGGCGAGACGGTGATGGTGCCCCGCATTCGCGGGTGGAACGTGCAGTAGTAGGCGTAGCGGCCGGGCTGGTTGAAGGTGTAGTAGGACGACTGGCCCTTATCCAGCCCACCGGTGTCCCAGAGGCCCATGACGCTCGTTGCCGAGTGGGTCGAGGGCCCGTTGTTTGTCCACACGACCGTGTCGCCCACGGTGATGTTCAGGTTGGAGGGTGTGAATGAGAAGTCGGCGATCGTGACGGTCGCGGTGGCGGTGGGGGTTGCGGCGGGCGCGGCCGCCGCGGCGCTACTGGGTCCCGGTGTCGCCGCGAGGCTAGAGCTCGTCGCCGGCGTAGGCGTCGCCTGGATTGCGGGTTGGACCTGTGGCTGCACCACCGCGACGACGGCTGGCTCGGACTGCGTTGCGGTGGAATCATTCACCGTGATTCGTGCATCTGGGCTGGTGGGGACGTCGACCTCGGTGCTCTCCGCCTTTGCCACGCCGATGAGTGCGAACGCCATCATGGCGGCCAGCCCAAGGGCGATTCGCACCGCTCGCGTGATAGGTATGCCTGCGCGATAGGACACGTTCATACCTCCTCGACGAGATGGGTCAACGGCGCACGACCGAGACAAACTCCACGCCACGCACCGGTGACAGTGAGCCTGTCACAGAATAGCGGGTGTCGCGTGCAGAATCAACCCGCCTGCGCGGTCTGTCCTGCCCGCTGGTGGCAACCTAGCGGATCCTTGGCCACGGCGGTACACTGGCTGGATATCGGCGTATCCGCCGACGCGCGGTTGTGCCGATCCCAGCATCACGGGGCGTGGCCAGAGGCCAGCCGAACCAGAGCGTGGCGTGTGAGGAAGACGGTGGGTGAGAGCGCCGGATGAGAGAAATGCGGTGAGCGAGAGTTGCGTTTTGGTCGTGGACGACGACCCCGACCTGGTTCAGCTCGTGTCCGGGATGCTGGAGATCCTGGGGTATCCGGTCATGACCGCGCGCAATGGAGCGGAGGCGCTCGACGCTGTCGAGCGGGAGCGCCCGTCGCTCGTGATTCTGGACTCCCGCATGCCCGTCCTTGATGGGTCCGGCTTCGCCCAGGCCCTCAAAGATCGCGGCATGCGGATCCCGCTCCTCGTCATCACCGGCGCGTCGAACGCGCAGCGCT
Organism: Chloroflexota bacterium; assembly: GCA_035652535.1. NCBI lineage: Bacteria > Bacillati > Chloroflexota > Chloroflexota bacterium. The sequence goes on along the minus strand of DASRDP010000163.1, from coordinate 30,430 downwards.
GGGCCCAGGAGATCGGGGCGGATGGTTATCTGGCGAAGCCGTTTGACATGACCGATCTTCTCGCCGCGGTGCAGCGGCTCGTCGTCGACGGACCGGGGGAGGCTCCTTCAGCTGCACGTTGATGTGCTTCAGACACGGGTACGCATGGAACGACCGGAATATGCCGTACTGGCCCGCCCCTTCGGCGGGGCCCTTCGCGCCGCAGGAAACGCACGCGCCGCAACGGCGTTGCACACCCCATTGCTCACCTCGCCAGATGATGTACTCTCGCAAGGTTATCGCGACGACAAGAGTCATCCATGGTGATGAGCACAGTCGATGGAACGAGGAGTTCCACCGCGGGCGAATGCTAAATGCGTACGACCTACGTACCTCCCAGGATCTTGGCTTCATCGAAGCGTTTGAGAACGCCCATGTCGAGTGGCCCGCTCATCTGACCTACGACGAGATGACCGAGCAGACCACCCTCGCTGGCGACGTCGACTCGCCCGCTGCGCAGTGGGATCTCCGGAGAGGGCTCGGCAGCCGAGACCTTTGGTGGAGTCTCCAGGACCTCCATTTTCAGCGCCGCATTTGGGCTGAGCACCGGTTGGGGCAGGAAGGGCAAATCTACCCCGTTCGTCTCCAAGCCGACCCTCATGGGTCCCGGCGGAGGGCCACTACGTCAAGCTCAGGGTTGCAAGGTACTATCCATCCCAGGACCTGGCCTTCCCCGGGGCGGAACTGCCAGATGAGCACTACCGCTCGCTTCTCCTCCAGCGCGAGGAGCTGCCCAGTTTCCACATCGAACTGGAATGGATGCTCGTCTCGTGAATGCCGCGGACTCCGACGTCCCTCGCCCTCCCGTCGGCGGTCGTGAGCGGTTGGTCGGGAGTCAGACTGCTGGCCAGCACAGAACGCGCCGACTCATCCCGGGGGTGGGACGCCGAATGCCTCCGCCAGTGGCGCTCCGACGTCGGCTCGTGCGGGGGCTTCGGCCTGCTCTTGCGCTCGCCGCTGACCTGCCACCCGTGGACTTTGCAATCCAGGTAGCGCGCGCCAGCTGCGCCGACGACATTCCCGGGCTCGCGGCCGAGATGGCGTACCAATTCCTCTTCGCGTTGTTCCCGTTCTTCATCTTTATGGCTGCTCTGGTCGGGGTGATCGGCGCCATGGTCGGACGAGACAACTTGTTCGCCCTCGTTATGCAGAACGTCGAGCTTCTTGCGCCCCCAGCCGTGCAGCAGGTCGTCCGGGAATGGCTCTATAGCGGGGTCTACATCCACTCCCCGAAGCTCTTGACCCTTGGTGCCGTCTTTTCCCTCTTCGGCTCCAGCGTCGGCGTCGCGACGCTGGTCAAGGGGTTGAATCGCGCGCACCGGGTGGAAGCCGACCGCCCGTTCTGGCTCGGACAGATCCTGTCGATCGCGATCACCGCCGTGGTCGCCACCGTGATGCTCCTTGGGCTGAGCGTCTACACGGCCGGCGAGTGGGTTGGACAGCGCATGCCAGGCCGCCTATCGCTTGACGAACGTTTTCTCACCACCTGGTCGATTCTCCACGGACCGGGGCTCGCCGGAGGCCTGTTCGTAGTGCTCCTGGCGCTGTACGTCATCTTGCCGAACGTGCGCCTGCCACTCTGGCGGTGCGTGCCGGGCGCCGCATTTGCTATGGCTGCGTGGATAGTGGTCACCAATGGTTTCACCTTCTACCTGGTGCACTTCACCCAGTTCGATCTGACGTACGGGACCGTGGGCGTCGCTATCGTGCTGCTCGTCTGGATGTACGCGGTGAGCACCATCCTTCTGGTGGGCGGCGAGATCAACGCCGTGGTCGCTGGGCATCGGAACCGCACGGCGTCACCTTCATCAATACCCGTCCATCGATAGGGCGCGCACAGCCGCTTCGATTTCGGCGGTGGCCTCCCCATACGGTGTGCCCGGGGCGAACATTAGCGGCTCACCGATGCGCACCGTGAAGGCACCGCGCCATGCGTCGTGGCCCGTCTGGAGCACGCTACGTCGCTTGACCTCGATCCACATGGGTACCACCGGCACTCGGCATTCGACCGCCATGAGCCCGGTGCCGCCCATGAAGGGCCGCATTGGACCGCCATCGAAGAGGTTCCCCTCCGGGAAGATCAGCACCGACCAGCCCAGATCCAGGAGCCGCCCAATGTACTCGAGGCTGCCTCGCACATTGCCCTGCTTCGAGAGCGGGAAGGCGTTGCACAGGCGCGCAATGGCGCCACCGATTTTCGGATCGAACACCGCGTGCTCTTCGCCCGCCGTGCAGGTGCGCCGTCGAAGATGACGCGGGAGCGCCATCCAGGCCGCGGCCGGGTCCATCCCAAAGGTGCCGGCCGCGAAATGATGATTGGCCGCAACCATGACTGGCCCAGGCAGGTGCTGGATCCGCTCCCGCCCCTCCACCCGGACGCGCCAGAACACATGGTAGAGGGGGAAGACCAAGCCTTGCAGGAACAGCTCCCGAGCGATACCGGCGGCTGGCGTGAGCGGCCAGGTCACAATCCCCTGCGCCTCTGCCCGAGGCTCGGCCTCGGCCACATATCGCGCCAGGTCGGCCACCGACGTCTCCGGGGTCACGACCGCCTCATCCACGAAGACGCCGAGCTCCTCCTCGATGGCGGAGAGGAGCTCGACTCGCATCAGGGAATCCAGACCCAGATCCGCACCGAGGACATTTCCCGGCTGAATCCGCGACGTGGCGACGCCACTCACCTCGCCAATCAGGCGCCTCAGTGGATCAGTCGACATGGGATCCTGGGACCCGTGTGTTAGCAGCGCTGACGCTGGGCTGCCCTCGTGCGCCGATTGCAGCTCGCGGAGCCGCGTGGCGACCTCTGTTTTCTTGACTTTCAGCGTGTGGGTCCGGGGGAAATCCACATCCGGCCACACCGTGAAGCCCTGGATCTGCTGGTGGGCGGCAAGCTGCGCGTTGGCCGCGCGCACCGCTGCAGCTGCCAGGCTCGGGTCAGTCAACAGGAGCGCCGCGTGCACCTGTACCCCGCCGCCCGGGCCTTCGAGGCCGATCACGACGGCGTCCGTGACCGCCGGCTCTCGAATGAGGCACTGCTCGATGTCTTCCGGGTACACGTTCTGGCCGTTGGCGAGGACAATCAGGTCCTTCTTGCGTCCGCTCAGGTAGAGAAAGCCGTCGGCGTCGATGCGCCCCAGATCGCCGGTGAAATACCAGCCATCGCGCAGGACCGCCTGGGTCGCTGCCGGATTGTTCCAGTAGCCGCGGAAGATGTTCGGTCCTTTGGCGAGAATCTCGCCATCGTCGTTGATCCGGAGGTCCACGGCCGGGAACGGCCGCCCCACAGCGCCGGCCCGGCGCTCAGCGGGCCGGTCGCAGGAGATGATGGGCGAGGCTTCCGTGGCTCCATAGCCCTGGAGCACCGTGACGCCCATCAGCTCCCACCGCCGGGCCAGGTCCGGATCCAGATGGGCCCCGCCGCTGATGACGATCTCTAGGTTTCCTCCAAACCGCCTGTGCACCCTGCGGAACAGCTTCCGTCGCAGGTGCATGGGGAGGTGCCGGGCGCGGACGAAGAGACGCTCGAAGGCCGCTTCTCGCCCCTGGCGTTTGACTTCCCGCTCGATTGCGTTGAGAAAGAGCTGGAGTGCCTGGGGGACAAGCACCAGCATGGTGACCTGGTTCTCGGCAATCGCACGGAAGAGCATGGCCGGTTGGCGACTCACAGGGTAGGTGATGCGACACCCGCCGGAGAGGGGTGCCAGAAGGCCGACCGTCTGTTCCAGCATGTGGCTCAAGGGGAGAAGCGAGAGGAGGCGGAAATCGGGGCGGATGTCGATCACCTGGCCCACCCCCTCGACGTTGGCGAGCACGTTGCGATGGGTCAGCATGACGCCCTTGGGATCGCCCGTCGTGCCGGAGGTGAACATGACCTCTGCCAGGTCATCCGGTGAAGGCTCCACGGGGTCCAGGAGTCGATCATCTTCGGTCAGCGCGCTGTCCAGCTCCTCGAGCTCGACATGCAGCGGGAGTTGATCCCCGCCGATCCGTTTGGTTGCACGGGAGAGGAACGCGAAGCGAGCGTCGGTCTGCCGAACGACGGATGCCACGAAGTCGGGACTGCTTCGGACATCCAACGGCACTGCCACGGCACCCGTCTTGTGACAGCCAAAGAAGGCCGCGACCCAGGCGGGCATGTTCGGCCCCCAGAGAACGACCCGGTCGCCCTCGCGCACGCCCCGCTCCTGCAGCATTCGCCCCACACGAAGGGCGAGCCGGTCGAGCTCCGCATAGCTGATGGTCTGGGTTCGGAACCCGAGCTTGATGGCCAGAGCGGGGTTGGCCCCATATCGAGTGGCTTCGTCGGAGAGGAAGTGTCCCAGGGTCCCAGGAGGTCCGGATTCATGCGTGGTCCTGGGATCCCTTGCCACGGCTAACAGCTGGCCCGGCGTCTTGCTCTCCATCCCCCGCTCCTGTCCGAAGAACCACGGTTCTCGAAGTCCCGCGCGACCCCGCCGGCGAGCGGGTCCAAGATAGCCCATCGTTGCAGCTCTAGGTAGTGCCCGGCGGGCAGTGCCGAACCAATCCGCCGAGATCAAAGCACATCGGAGAGACCCGTGGCGCATCAACGCCAGGTGCGCTCACCAAACTCTGGCGACCACGTGGCGACCAGCAGCTCAAGGCGGGTCCGGGCATGCTCCCGGAGCGGAGGGAAATGGCTGAAGCAGATGGTTTCGATGTCCAGGGCGGCAAGCCGCTCCAGCGATGCCCGGGCGTGGGTGGGATTCTCCGTAACCCGTGCATCCGGCTCCTGCAATTCTTGTCGATGAAAGCCCATGACGTCGCCTGCGAACAACAGCCCCTGCCCGGGGAGGGAGAGCGTGATGCTGCCCCGCGTGTGCCCGGTAGCGTGAATCACCCGGAGCCCGCCCATCACCGGAAGGACCTCGCCGTCGTGCAATTCGATGGCTGGAACCGGTCTGCCTCGCATGAGGGAAAAGAGTGGGGTCGTGAGCATGGCGAGGGGCTGGGTCTGGATCGGATTGGGATACGCCATTTCGCCGCGCAGGTAGGTCGCCTCACTCGTATGGATCAACACGTCGGCCCCGGATGCTCGACGCAACTCTGCAGCCGTCCCGCGGTGATCGATGTGGTAGTGCGTCAAGACGATGCGCTTGATGTCGGAGGGCGACCTGCCCGATTGGCGGAGCTGGCGAAGAATGAGCCACCCGCTCCCTGGCGCGCCCGTATCGATCAGTGTGACGCCATCGTCCTCTAGGAGGGCGAACACCTGGCAGGCGATCGCGCGGAGCTGGTGAATGCCGGACGCGATTTCCATTCGAAGTGGGCCGGGTGATGAGGGGCGACGCCGCACCGACAACAATGAGAAACCTTAAACCTGTCCACCCTGCAGTTCGCGGTGCTTGACTGAAGTCGGCACGCGACGATAATGGACCGGATCTCATGGGGGTGGCCGGACTTGGCATCCTGGCGACTTTTGTCGGTCCTCTTGTTGCTTCCTTTGGTGGCATCCGCTTGCATGAGCAACGCGGGCGTCGCTGGTTCGAGAGGCCCCAGCAGTTCCGCCCCAGCGCAGTCCGTCCCCAGCCCGCAGGGGGAACGCGCCAAGACCCTCGTCCTCGCATTGGAGGGTGAGCCCCTGGATCCGTTCGTGGGCAGTATGTCTGGGGGCGCGGGTACGATCGCCGGTAATCTGAAGCTCGCCGTCCATCAATCGCTCGCGAACTACGACGACCGCGGCGGCCTCCACCCCATGCTCGCTGAGTCCCTTCCGTCCCGGGACGATGGGAGCTGGGTCGTCCGGAGTGATGGGACCATGACCACGACGTACCGTCTCCGGCCGGGTGTGACTTGGCATGACGGAACTCCTCTCACGAGTGCCGATTTCGTCTTCGGTTGGCAAGTTACGAAGGATCCTGACGTCCCCATGCGGAACCGGAACATCGCTCGGCGGATCACCGGCATAGACGTCCCTGACGACCGCACGCTGGTCATCGAGTGGGATACCACGTACCCGTTCGCAAACGCCCTCGTCGACGATCAGATTGGCCCGATGCCGCGGCACCTCCTGGAGCAGCAATACACGGAGAACAAAGAGCATTTCGCGGATCTCCCGTACTGGACCAGGCAGTTTGTCGGCGTCGGGCCCTATCGGCTTCAAGACTGGGAGGCTGGGAGCCATCTCACCCTACGAGCCTACGACCAGTTCTATGCCGGCCGACCCAAAATTGACGCTCTCGTTTTCCAGTTCATCCCGGATCCACAAACGACCGTCGCAAATTTGCTTGCTGGGTCTATAGATGGAGCAATCCCGCGTGCGCTCGATTTCAGCGACGTTAGCTCAGTGAAGAGCCAATGGGAACAGGCTGGCCGAAAGCCGCTCGCGATCATTCAGCCAACCCATTGGCGCGTATTCGAGCCGCAATTACGCCGGCAGCTCGCCAACCCGCCAGAGATTCTAGATGTGCGCGTTCGGCGCGCACTCCTCTCCGCAATCGACCGCCAGGCGCTCGTGGATACGCTGCTTGACGGCACGCTTCCGGTGTCGGACACGTTCTTCTTCCCTGAGGACGCGAAATGGGACTGGGTGAAGGATGTCGTCGTCAAATACGAGTTTGACCTGCGGAAAGCAGTGGACTCGCTCAGTGCCGTCGGCTGGGTCCGTGGGCCCAGCGGTTCGATTGTTGACGCAAGCGGCAAGCAGGTGTCCATCCCGGTCGAGACGTCCGCTGGCGCTCAGTCGGAACAGGAATTGTCGATCATCGCCGCGAACTGGCGCGACCTTGGCTTCGCTGTGGACCAACATGTTCGCACCGCCGCGGAGGCGCGGGACAACCGTCTCAACTCTATCTTTCCTGGGTTTAGCGCCTCGGCTGGACCGCTGACGTTCGAGCACCTGTCGACGCGCCTGCACTCGGCCAGCTGCCCTGGAGACGCCAACAGGTGGACCGGTCCCAACCATGGCTGCTACCAGAACCCGGAGTTCGATCGGCTGCTCGACGGGCTGCAGTCGGCGATCGAACCGAACGATCAGCGTGCGCTCTACCGGTCGCTGGTACGAATCCAGACGGAGGACCTGCCAGTGTTTCCGCTCTACTTCAATCCCCAAGCTATGATCTTCCGGGAGGGCGTCGTCGGCATCAGGGGAGACACGCAGCCCCGCACCGCCATGACCTGGAACGCCGGCGAGTGGGACGTCCGTTAGCTCTAAATGGAGCTGTGAACGGAGCTGGAATGAAAGAGGAGTTGCCGAATCCATCGGATGAGCTTCCGATCTTCTATGGCTGCGAGCCCGAGCCGGACGCGGTCGTGGAGCACTTCAGCCACCTCGTCGTCGCCGTGACCGATCTCGATCGGAGCGAGGCCTGGTACCGTGATGTGATCGGGTTGGACTTCTTGGGACGCGGGTTGACCGCGGAGCCGCAGCCACATGCCGTCCTGCAAATGAACACTGGGCAGCTCATCATTCTCGTCCAGTACGACGAGATCGATACCGTGCGCCAGAACGCCCAGGGCGTTCACCACGGCTTTGCCCTCACCCAGAACCAGTATCGTCAGGCGGTCAATCGGCTGCGGGCAGCCGGAATCGACGTGGTGGCCCAGCGTGAGGAGTTCATCGCCCGGGGTCAGTACAGCATCGACGTGTATGACCCGGACGGACACCACTACCAGATCGAGACGATGGACGAGATTCAGTCGCATGAGGTCCTGCTGCCGAATAAGGGCACGATCGATTGCGGTCCCGCGGACTCCTATGAGAGTGGCGAGGTCAAGCTCTTCCGAGATGCCAACTTTTTCTTGGTACGGATCGATGACGGGTTTCTGGCGCTCACCCGCTGGTGCAGCCACCTGAATGGCCTCCTCGTATACCAGAAGGAGCACTGGCGGTTTTGGTGCGCGATGCACACGGCGACCTACGACCGGCGCGGGAATCCGACCTGCTCGTCGAATCGCTTCCCGGATCTCAAGGCCCTGCGCCTTCACCCCGTGAGCTTTAGCGCGGACGGCCACGTGTTGGTGAATACTGACGAGGTCGTCGAGCGTGCCGCGTTCGCGCCAGAGCAGCTCGCGAGCATCGCGTCACCGCCAGTGAGCGCATCCTGAGCGCCCAGATCCAGTTTGAGGAGATTGCCATGGCGGCAGTCGAAGGAATCACCCACAGCGGCATTTGCGCCCTCGATCTCCCGGAGTCGGAGGAGTTCTACGTCGAACGCCTGGGCGCCACATTCAGCAATCGGAGCGGCTTCCACGTCGACAAGGTCGTGCGGGGTCGGTCGCTCAATACCGTCGTGGCACTGGCGGATTATCTGCTGGCCTTGATGGTGCCGAAGAACCTGCTGCCGCAGCCGAGCTCCGACGAGCGCAGGGGCGCGAACCCGCTGCGCCACGCATTCTGGGTCTCACGGGTGCGGTTCGAAGAAGTGTTGAAAGAGCTCGGGACGAGGGGCGTGTCGTTCGACGGGCCAGTGACCCATCCCGAGTCAGGTCCACTCGGGCAATCGATCTACCTGCGCGATCCAGCTGGAAACTTCCTCGAGATCTGCTGGAGGCGGGACCGGGACCGTCCCTTCCACCCGGTGATCACGACCGGTAAGCTGGCGGAGCATTGACTGCTGCACGCCAGACAGAGATGGCTCGATCGGAAGTTCAGTTCCGTTCGCTCGTCGAGGCGAGCGAAATCATCGGCGTCGTTTCCGACGCGGAGGACCTTGCCGCCGCGCGGGCGTTCTACGAACCGATCCTCCGGCACGCCGCCGGCGAATGGGGGCGAGAGCGAGACACGCTGAATTTTCGGTCCGTCGGCCAATCCCTGCGGTTCCGTCAGCGACAGCACCCGCGAGGCACCGAGGAGACGGGACGCCACCAGGCCTATCGGGTCCCTGCGGAATCGCTGAGGGGAATCATCGGGGAATTGCTTGGACTCGGCTACGTGGTCGACTGGTGGCGCGAGGATCATCCTTCAGAGCGCCAGGTCTCGGCGTATCTGCTCGACCCGGACGGCAACCGCGTCCAGCTCGTTGAGTCCGCAGCTGCGGATCTGGATCAGTTCGGATTCCTCGACCATGTCGGCGTCGAGGTGCACGATCTGGAGAGCGCTGAAGTGTTCTACGGCAAGGTGCTGGGCGGGCAGGTCGACTATTACCATGGCCGTCGAGCCCGCGATTACCAGGAGGCGCTAGCCTGGGAGGGCGGCGGGGACCCGTGCGCGCCGTGGACGCGACTCTGGCCGGGCGCCGGCCTGTCGACAGATCTACGGCATAAGTCGCGTGTGCCCCATCCCAATCAGCAGGTGTTCTTTCGATTCGGCGAGACACGCCTGGCCGTTGTTCTCGCTGGGAAGCACCGGCAGGAGCCGCCGGAGGAGCAGGCGCAGGGGACACCGCGGATCGTCTTCTGTAGCCGGCTCCCCGTCGCGACTATCGGCGCACGGCTTTCCTCGACCCCCTTTCCGCTTACGCCGGAGGATCGTCTGCCCCTCACGTTCCGGGTTGATGGGCCGGTCGTCTACCTCCGCGACCCCGCGGGGAACTTTGTACAGGTCGACGGCGCCGACACCATGGAGCATCGGGCGAGCGGCCGATCTTAGCGATCACAGGAGGGTCCGTGCCATATAGGATCGAGACAGTCCCAACCGAATCGGATGAGCCGCCGGAGTTCTTCGGCAAAGCTTTCCAGCCCGGGGATGTCGTCGAGCGATTCAGCCACCTCGTGCTGGAGACGAGCGATCTCGATCGGAGCGAAGCCTGGTACCGCGACATCATTGGCCTGGACGTGTTGGGCCGCAACTTGACAAACGAGGAGCGGCCCCACTCGGTCCTGCGCATGAACACGGGGCAGCTCCTGATCCTCGTTGAGCGGGAGAGCGTAGTTGTCCCGCGACCGGGGAGCGTGGGGCTCCACCACGGGTTCATCCTCACGCCGAGCCAGATGCGGCGAGCGATGGACCGACTTCGTGATCTGGGGATCGAGATGCTCTGCGACCGCGAGATCACGCGCGGCGACTACTCGATCGAGCTCTACGATCCTGACGGGCACCACGTCCAGATTGAGACGCTCGACCCCGTACAGGCGACGGAGGTGATCTTCCCAGGAGTCGGCGTGGTCGACTGCGGCCCGGTGGACAGCTATCAGGTGGGCGACGTGAAGCTGTTCAAGGACGGTGAGTTCTTTCTCGTTCGCGTGCCTGAGGGCTTCCTCGCACTCTCCCGCTGGTGCCGTCACTTCAACGGACGGGTCATCTGGCGACAGGAGCACTGGCACTTCTATTGCCCCTTCCACCATGCGACTTACGACCGGTGCGGGGCGCCGACCGTTCTTACACGCTGGAGTGGGCGCTTCCGCAATCTTCCCGCGCTCCGGCTCAACCCTATTAGCTTTAGTGCGGACGGGCACGTGCTCGTCGACACGGACCGGGTCATCGACCGTGCGACGTACGAGCCGGCACAGGCGAGCCCAGCGCCCTAAACACGTTCTGGATCCAAGGAGGGATCGATCATGGCCGAAGTCGAGGGACTGACCCACACCGGGCCCGTGGCATTGAGCCTCATGGAAAGCGAGGAGTTCTACGGGCGAGCGCTGGGCGCGCGGCTCGTGAACCGAAACCACTTTGACACGGACAACGCGCCTCGCGGCCGCTCGCTCCACACGGTCATGACGGTCGCCGACTACATGTTTACCCCAATGCTGCCGTTCGACGTGATTCCTTCGCCGCCTGCGGACCTGCAGCGGGGCATCAACAATTTCCGGTCGGCGTTCGCCGTCTCCCGAAGCCGATTCGCCGAGGTCATCGAGCATCTCCGGAGAAACGGGATTCCATTCGAGGGGCCGGTCGTCCATCCGCCAGACGGGCCGCTCGGGGAATCCATTTACTTCCAGGACCCGGGTGGGAACTTCCAGGAGATCTGCTGGAGACGGGACGAGTTAGAGCAATACCGGCCGGTGCGGCTCCCCGCGCGAGCCACAGTGTTTCGGCCGGAGCCGCCGGTCGAAGGCCTGGTGCCCCTCGATCTTCTTGCTGGTGCGGTAGTAGAGGTGAGAGATCTTGCCGCGACCCGTGCGTTCTACGCGAGGATATTCGGCGACGGCGAAGGTGAGTGGGAAGCGGCCGCTGACCGACTTGCGTACCACCACGGATTGCAGAGCGTCTACTTCGTCGCGTGCACCGAACCCCGAACGCTCCCCGGCAGCGGGCACCACGTCGCGTACCGCGTCGGACCGGATCGCCTGCCTGCGCTGGTGGCGGAGCTTGAGCAAGGAGGCCACAGGGTGAGCTGGTGGCGCGAGGATCATCCGGCAGAGAAACAGGCCACGGCATACGTCGTCGACCCAAGCGGCAACCAGGTGCAGCTCGTGAGCGGCGAACCCGGCGGGGTATTGCTGGACCACGGTGCGATTGAAGTGTTCGACATGGACCCGATGGAGTTCTTCTACACGCGCATCCTGGGTGGGACAGTTGATCATTGCTTTGGCCGCGCCGTGGAGGACATCCTCGAAGCGAAGCGGGCGGCCGACGGCGATCCGTGTGCCCCGTGGACCCGGTTGACGGAAAAGCGCTACACAGAGCGGAAGGGCGGCAAGCCCGGTCCCAACCAGCAGCTCTTCGTTCGGTACGGCTCGACCATGCTCGACATGGTGTTGGCGAAGGAGCATCGCCAGGAGCCCCCCGAAGATCAGGCCGAGGGGACGCCCCGGTTGATTTTCCAGGCGCGAGTGGCCGCCGGAGATGCAGTCACCGCTCTTGTGGGCATTGGGCTCGCGTGCACGCGGGAGGGGGATGACGTCTACGTACGTGACCCGGCGGGGAACTTCCTGCAGCTTGTGTGCCGGGCCAACGCCCGGTGAGCGGAGCGATTGATGATTCCAGCCCTGATGCGCCGCTGACCTTCTCCCTCGCGGAGCGCGACCGCCGCTGGAAGGCGATTCGGGATGAGATGCGGGCCGAGGCCATCGACATCCTTGTGGCAACCGGTAACACCGGTCGCTACGGCCATCATACCGCCGATGCCCGCTACATCACACAGCACGGGGGCAACGACATTGATCCGCATGCGATCCTGCCGTTACAGGGCGAGGTGACACTCATCGCGCGAGCCAAGCCCGGGTGGGTGGCGGATGTCCGAGAGTACGCGCGACACGAGGTGGACGGGATCGTTGATCGGCTCGGAGAGCTTGGAGCGGATGGAAAGCGAATCGGCATCGCTGGGCTGGCCGGGCTGATTCGCGCCCCCGATGGCATCGTCGGGGCGGCCGTCATCGCGAAGATCCGGGCGGCCTTTCCCCGGGCGGAGATTGTGAACGCGACTCCTCTCATGTACCGCGTGCGCTCGGTCATGAGCGACGAGGAGATTGCCTTCGTGCGCAAGGCGGTCCGGATCGCGGAGGCCGCGGTTCGCGCTTTCTCGGAGGTGGCGCGCGCTGGGGTGAAAGACCGCGTAGTCTACGCGCGCATGGTGGCCGCCGAGATCGAGGACGGCGGCGAAGTGCCATTCATGTTGGCCTGGCACGCGAGCCGCGCGGGTATGCCCTACACGCGCCTGACCCAGGCAACGCCGACGCGCGTCATCGAAGAGGGCGACATCGTGTACTGCCAGATCGAGGGGAAGTGGCAAGGCTACCTGTCGCAGATGGACCAGACGTTTACCATCGGCACGGTCCCCCAGCTTATCCGAGACATGGCGAGGGCGCAGGCGGACGCGTTCGCTGCGGCGCTTCCGGCTATGAGGTCAGGGAACACCTTGGGCGATGTCGCCAACGCGTGCGCTGCTTCCGCGAAAGGAATGACCTACGAGGCGAGGCTCATCGCCCACGGGCGCGGCCTGGGCGAGGACTGGCCCCTGCTCACCCAGCCTGATCCGGCCCTGCTCCGCCAGGAGCTCAAGACAAACATGGTCATGGACATCAAGCCAGGCATCATTCGCGATGGCAAGGATCTCTGGGGCCGCTTCGGCGACAGCGTGCGAGTGACTGCGAACGGCGGCGAGCGTCTCGGAACGCGCCCCGTCGGCTTGATCAGCATCCCATAAGGCTACCGGCTGCGATGTGCCGATCGGGAGGCCGGGAAAGTCGCGCCATCCGAACGGGACACCGAGAGAACCGATCCGCCCGCATGATGACGCACCAACCGGGGAGTCGCGTTCGTCGCCCTTGGGACGTTGTGCGTACGCATCTTACTGATCGCACCAGTGCAGATCAGGGCGGGTGACTTGAAGCTCCTCAGCGAAAGGGAGTCAATGATCGAGAGTCTCACGAGTAACGAGTGCCTACATGGCGGCAGTTTCGTCTTTGTTAGAGCTGCACGTTGATGTGCTTCATCTCGGTATATTCCCAAAGCCCCTCGAGCCCGTACTGGCGCCCGATTCCGCTCTGCTTGTAACCGCCCATCTCGCCGGCGGGGAAGAGCTTCCCGAAGGTGTTCACCCACACCATGCCGCTCTTCACCTTCTTCGCGATGCGGAGCGCCTTTGACATGTCGTTCGTCCATACGGCGCCCGCGAGTCCGTACACGGTGGCGTTGGCGATCTCGGCCGCTTCCGCCTCATCCTTGAAGGTGTGCACGGTCAGGACCGGGCCGAAGATCTCCTCCTGAGCGATGGTGGCGTTGGTCGGGACGTGGTCGAAGATGGTGGGGGCCACGAAGTACCCCTGGGCCAGCTTCCCCTCCGTTAGCCGCTTCCCCCCGGTCACCAGCTCGGCCTCCTGCTTCCCCGTCTCGACGTAGCCCAACACGCGGTTGAGCTGGCCCTCGGAGATGACCGGTCCGGCCTGGACGCCCTCGTCGAGGCCGTAGCCGACCCGCAGGCGGTTCGCCATTTCGGCGAGCTTCTCGACGAAGCGGTCGTGGATCGACTCCTGCACGAGCACGCGCGAGCCCGCGACGCACACCTGGCCCGCGTGGAACATCGAGGCGCCGTTTAGCGCTCCGCGCACGGCTCGGTCGAAGTTGGCGTCCTCGAACACGATGTTGGGGCTCTTCCCACCCAGCTCCAGTCCTACCTTTTTCAGCGTGTCCGCCGCCATCTTCATGATCTCCTTGCCGGTGCTCGTATCACCGGTGAAGGCGACCATGTCGACGTCGGGGTGGCGCACCAGCTCGGCGCCGGTGGTGCTGCCCGGACCCACCACGAAATTCACGATCCCCTTGGGGAATTCCGGGATCGCGTCGATCATCTGGATGAACTCGGCCGTGGCGCCCGGGGTCACGCTGGAGGGCTTGATCACCACCGCGTTTCCCGCGGCGAGCGCAGGCGCTAGGGAGCGGGTCAAGAGCGACAGGGCCATGTTCCACGGCACGACGATGGACACCACACCGATGGGCTCGCGGATCAGGATCGCCAGCGAGTCCGGCTCCAGCATCGTCGAGCGGCCGTAGACGTTGCGCGCCAAGCCGGCGTAGTACTCGATGGCGTCCGCCCCGCGCGTCACCTCCGCTCGCGAGACCGAAAGGGGCTTCCCACCCTCCCTGGTCAGGAGCGGCGCCAGCCAGTCGATGCTCGATTTGAGCGCCTGCGCGAGCTTGTAGAGGGCTGTGGCGCGCTTGCGCGGGTTCTCACCCCAGTCCGTCGTCTCCATCGCGTGCTTCGCCGCGGCGACGGCCGTGCGCGCGTCCTCGACCGGTGAGTTGGGCGCGCGATAGACCAGCTCGCCATTGCCCGGGTCGTGGACCTCGAGGGTGGCGCCATTGGTCGCGGCTCGCCACTCTCCGCCGATGTAGTTCTGATACGTCTTCACCGCTTGTGCAACAGCCATGATGCCCTACCTCTGTCGAAGCTTGTGACGCTGGATCTTGCCGCTCGCGGTTTTCGGGAGCGGATCGGACTCGAACCGGATCTCCTGTGGACACTTGTACAGATGGTCGCGATCGAGCCCTTCCGCGCAGAACCGCACGAGGGCGTCAGCCAGCTCGGACCCGCCCGCGCTCCCGTCGCGCAGCACGACGTGCGCTCGAGGTTTGATCCGCCCGTCCGCCTGCTTGTACGGGACCACGGCGACCTCGGCGACGCTGGGATGGCGCAGCAGCACCCCTTCCACCTCGATAGGGGAGACCCACTGCGCGTTTACTTTGAACATGTCATCCGCCCGGCCCTCGTAGTGGTAGTAGCCGTCGGCGTCGAGGGTGTAAAGGTCCCCCGTCTTGAGCCAGGGCCCGCGGAACGTGTCCCGACTTCGGTCCCGCTTCTTCCAGTACGCGAAGGCGAAGGATGGCGACTGCACGTACAGCTCTCCCACCTCACCCTGGGGCACGGGGTGGCCGTCCTCGTCGAGGATCTTGGCGTTATAGCCGGGCAGCAGCTGGCCGCTCGAGCCGGGCCGGGCCCTGCCCGGCAGGTTCTGAATGTAGATGTATCCGAACTCTGTCGACCCGATGCCGTCCAGCAGCTCGATCCCGAAGGTTTCGAGCCAGCGATCGTAGATCACCGGCGGCAGCGCGTCCCCCGCGGAGATGCACAACCGCACGGACGAGAGGTCGACCTGAAGCTTGCCCGCCGCGTGGTCGTTCAAGATGTTGTTGTACAACGCGGGCACGGTGAAAAAGATCGTCGGCCGATAACGGGCGATCGTGTCGACCACAGCCTGCGTGGTGGGCGGGCCCGGCATGAGGACGGTCGCGTTGCAGGCCATGAGGGGCTGATAGAGCCCGTTGACGAGGCCGTACGAGGTGAAGAGCTTCGAGGCCGTGAAGTTCCGATCGTCTGGCGTGGGCTTCGACACCTCACGGAGCCAGGTGCTCGTACAGTAGACCATGTCCTGGTGCAGGTGCACCGTTCCCTTCGCCGGACCCGTCGTGCCCGAGCTGTACAGCCAGTACGACGGATCGTCGCGGCTGGTCGGCTCGACCTCCAGCTCATCGGAGGCGGCTGCGAAGGCGTCGCGGTACGAAAGCTCGGCGGCCCGTGGGCCGAGCGACTTGGCGATCGAGGCGGACGTCTGGCTGCTGTCTGCGTCGGGGAGCACGAACACGCGCTTCAGGTAGCGAAATGTGCCCGGAAAGCCTTCGAGGCGGCGCAGAAATTGGTCGTCGGCGATGACGGCGGCGGCGCGCGAGTCCTCGATGTAGTAAGCGAGGTCGTCACGCTCCGAGAGGGTGTTAATCGGGACGGGGACCGCTCCGATCTTCATGGCGCCGACGAAGCTCTCGATGAATTCCGGCCGGTCCGTCGTAAGGATGAGGACGCGGTCCTCGATCTCGATCCCTTGGTCGCGCAGCATGTTGCCGGCTTTGTTGACGCGTTTGAGCAGATCCGCGTACGTGATGGAGTCGTCCTGGTAGTGGATGGCCACTCGGCTGCCGCGCCCCTCCGCGACGTGGCGATCGACGAGTACGCTCGCCATATTGAAGGTTTCTGGAACGTCGAGGCTCAGGTCGAACTCCATACGCCCACTCCCGTCTCGGCCGAGATGCCCCCGGCGCGTCGCCTCGCGCGGAGCGGGGACGCGTCGATGGCTCAGCGGGGCATGCCGTCCCACTTTTGTGTCTTGCGCAGTAAATAATGCCACGCCCGAACGATCGCCTCCGGGTGATAGATGTGCTGGCGCTTCGCCAGCGCCTCTTCGTCCGGCGAGGCTGGCACGTCGCCCAGGCTGATGGCGGCGATTTGCGCGCGCGAGGCCTTTTCCAGCAGCATCGATGCTACCACCGCCTCCTCGATCGTCTCCGCAGCAATGGCGATGCCGTGGTTCTTCATGAACAGGGCGCGGTGCGAACCGAGCGCCGCCGCGACGGACTCACCCTGTTCTCGCGTCACGATGAGGTCCGTCATCTCCGTGAACACCGGGATGGCGGGCGGGTAGAAGAAGCACCCTTCATGGGTGACGGGAAGGATCGTCCTGCCGCTCGACCCGAGGACCGTCGGCAGGGTTGGGTGGGTGTGGACGACGACGTTGACCTCCGGTCGGCGCCGCATGATCTCCGCGTGGATCGGGAACTCGTTGTGGCGCTGGCGCATCCCGGCGATCTTGTTGCCGTCGAAGTCGATGAGCACGAGGTCGTCGGGGGTGATCTCCTCGAGTCCGACGCTGTTGGCCTTCATCCAGAAGCGTGTGGGGTCCTCCGGATCGCGCAGCGACATGTGGCCCCAGATGACGTCGCCGTGGCCCTCCATGGCCAAGATGCGACACCCGAGGGCCAATTTTTCGCGCACGTCGAGATCAGAGGTATCGAAGGGCATGTCCTCTCCTCGTGCGGTGTGGGCGGCCTAATTCTACGGAATGCCGGCCAATAGATGCCGGAGTACGTGGGCAAATGCGTGACTCAACGGACGGCAAGGTCCCCGATCGTCCCATGACGATCACAAATTCGTTGGCGCGAAACCGCTTTTGATAGAATATGCGTATCAGCGCGCGCGGAGGCACGCAATTGGTTGGCTCAAATATCGAGATTCGCCCGAATGCTGTCTACACGTTGGCGGAAGTTTGCCAGATCCTCCGTATCAGCGACGCCACAGCACGCAGGTGGCTGAAAGCCGGAAAGCTGCGCGCGGCTCGTGTGGGCCGGGCCTATCGCGTGTTGGGAAGCCAGCTCTTGGACGCCCTGGACCAGGACCGATTCACCGAACGCGAACGCCGGATCTCATAGCCTTCCTCAGCCGACCGGCTCGGCATCCGCGCCCCCGAGAACACGGCGGGGTGGCATCTCCTTATTATCACAGGGGCATCCGCGCCAAGGCGGACCGGGCCCGATAACGCAGGCCCCATCTGCAACAAGGCGGTTCCGTGCAATCTCCCCGTGTTTATCTCGACCACACGGCCACCGCGCCCATCGATCCGTCGGTATGGGAGGCGATGCTCCCGTACTTCACCGAGCGTTGGAGCAGCCCTGGTGCGCTCTACCGCGCCGGTCGTGCGATGAAGCGCGAGCTGGAGGATGCGCGGAGACGCGCGGCGACGGTCCTCGGCGGCGAGCCCGCGGAGGTGGTGTTCACCAGCTCCGGCACGGAGTCCATCAACCTCGCCCTTCGCGGCGTCGCCCTCGCGACCCAGCATCGCGGCCGCCATCTTATCACCACGCAGGTGGAGCACCGCGCGGTGCTGGATACCGCGAGCCAGCTGGAGAAGCAGGGCTGGCGCGTCACCTATCTTCCCGTCGATGGCGCCGGCGTGGTTCAGCTCGATGCTCTGACCGCCGCGCTCGATGACGAGACGGTGCTGGTCTCGGTCATGATGGCCAACAACGAGGTCGGCTCGCTCCAGCCGCTCGACGCGATCGTGCGCACCGTGAAGGCCGCCCAGCCGATGGCGGTCGTCCACACGGACGCCGTGGCCGCTGCTGGTTACCTTCCCATCGAGGTTACTTCGCTTGGCGTGGACCTTCTCTCGATCTCGGCGCACAAGATCGGCGGTCCGAAAGGCGCTGGTCTGCTGTGGGCACGGCGGGGCGTGCTGCTTCAGCCGATCCTCACCGGCGACGATCGCGAGCGCGGTCGGCGCGCCGGCCAAGAGGACGTGCCTGCCATCATGGGGATGGTGAAGGCGCTGGAGCTGGCGCTGCCGTCGTGCTCCGAGCGCTCGGCCGCCGCGGGGGTTCTGGCGCGCAAGCTCATCGATGGGATCCTCGCCTCAATCCCCGGAGCTGTGTTGACCGGCCATCCGACCCAGCGCGTGCCGCACGTGGCGAGCTTCTGTTTTGAGGGTGTGGATGGAGAGGCGCTGCTCCAGCAGCTCGACTTGAGAGGAATCGCGGCTGCTGCCGGATCAGCCTGCACATCGGCCACGCTGGAGCCGTCGCACGTGCTGAGGGCGATGGGCGTCCCGTCGGCTTTGGCGGAGGGCAATCTTCGACTCAGCCTCGGCGTCGAGAACACCGAGGGTGATATCGACCAAGTTCTCGCCGTGCTGCCGTCGATCATCGAGCGGATGCGCGCGCTGCGCGCATCGTGAGCCGGTCGGCGGCCGATGATCGGCAGGCGTTAAATCGCGGATCGCGTCTGGCCGCCGTCCACCGGTATGCACGCGCCGGTTACCAGGCTCGCACGCGGCGAGGCGAGGAACGCCACAACGGCCGCGACCTCCTCCGGCCGACCGAAGCGGCCGAGGGGCATCTCCTGGCGCACGAAGCGCTGGATCCGCTCCGGATCCGCGTTCAGACGTCGGTCCCAGGTGCCGCCCGGGAAGAGGATCGAGCCGGGCGCTACGACGTTGACGCGGATTCCCATGGGGGAAAGTTCGCGCGCCATCGTCTTTGAAAGGCTGATCTCCGCCATCTTCGCGAGATGGTAGGCGGCGCTGTAGGCCGGCGCCTCGTCGGGCAGGGGCGCGACCTCGCGGCCGTAGATGGACGAGATGATGATGATGGAGCCGCCGCCATGCTCTCTCATGATCGGGATCGCGGCGCGGCTGGAGCGAATGGCGGGAAAGACGTTGGCGTCGAGGGTTCCCTGCCAATCTTCGTCGCTCGTCTCGAGAAACGTGCGCCCGCGGCCTCCTCCAACACAGTTGACCAGGACGTCGAGGCGGCCGAACGCCTGGCGCGCGGCATCGATCAGGCGCTCCGGCGCGCCCGGAATAGACAGGTCCCCTTCCACTTCGATGCACCGCGCACCGAGGTCGCGGATCTCTTGCCCGGTCACGAGGAGCGTATCGCGGGCGCGACCGGAGAGGGCCACGTTGCAGCCTTCGCGCGCCAAGGCGATGGCGATGTGCTTGCCGATTCCCCGGGACGAGCCGGTGACAACCGCGGCCTTCCCGGCCAGCTCGAGGTCCATTGCTCTTCTCCGCGGTCGTGATGTGGGTCGCGCGGGCGACGCCACCGGCGCCGGTCGCCGTCGGACCGTGCCCGGCGAGGGGCGTGATATACTTTGGGCGGCCCGCCAGGGCTGTTTTTTGTCGAACGGGCCTGTAGCTCAGTCGGGAGAGCGCGCGGTTCGCATCCGCGAGGTCAGGGGTTCGAATCCCCTCAGGTCCACCCAGTGTGTCGTCCGCTTGTAGGCCGATCCGGACCACCAGCGCGCGTATTGTCCACTGACCCTTCCCGCGAAAACGACTGCAGGGGAAATTTTAGGGGAATGGCCCGCTGTTGATAAGGTGCGGACCCCCTGCAACTCAACATCTCAGGCAGCTGGTCTCACGCGCACCCCAGTTCCGTCGATCTCGAACGTATTGTGCAGCGCGTCAGCCAGACGCAACAGCGTCTCAACCCTTGGGTGGTACGTTCCCGCCTCCATTCGGGCAATCGCTGACTGGCTGGTGCCGATCCGATCAGCGAGCTGCCGCTGGCTCAGCCCGGCCGCGAGCCGGGCCGCGATCACTGCTTTCTGGACGGCGAGTTCGCTACCGGCCGCGTCCCAGGCTTGCGCGAATTCAGCGTCGTTTGCCTTGCGCTTCTCGACATCACGGTCGGGATCATCCGTCACCCTTCGTACTCCTCAGAAATTCTTGATAGCGCCGCTCAGCGAGAGCTATGTCACCGGGGGCGTTCGCCGGGACTTCGTGGGACGACACGCTCCATCCCACGCGCTTCCCACCAGCTATCCAGCACCAGGTGGAGCGGCTGCGGAGCGGTACATTCCTTGCGAACGCGGTCAACATCGTGGCCGCCCGGAAGCCGGGGGTCGGCAACTCCCATCCGCTGGAGGCAATCGGCCACGAGCTGATCACGCAAGGCCATGCGCTATTCTGGACCCCGACATCGATGCTCGTGCAGCGCCTCCTGGCCGCGAAGGGGGACCTGCGGCTGCCGCAGCTCCTGGCGCAGCTCGACCGGTTCGCCTGCGTGATCGACATTGGCTACGTGCAGCACGACCGGGACGAGATGGACGTGCTCTTCACGCTCCTGGCAGTACGCTGCGAGCGGCGAAGTGTGGCGATCACGACGAACCTCGTGTTCTCCGAGTGGGATCGGATCTCCAGGGATCCCATGACGACGATGGCAGCAATTGACCGGGTCGTGCACCATTCAGTGACCCTGGACCCCAAGGGGATGGAACGCTACCGGGCCAAGGAGGCCATCGAGCAGCGACGATCAATGGGTGAGGAGCAAGCGGTGTGATTGAATCGGGTGTCCGACCATCGCGTCCGGGGGTGGCCTTCCTGTTCGCGGTGCCGATCGGGGTTCTGGGTGGGCTTATCGGCCTGGGGGGAGCGGAGTTCCGCTTGCCGGTCCTGGCCGGGGTGCTGGGCTATGCGGCGCGGCAAGCGGTATCCCTGAATCTGGCCGTGAGCATGGTGACGCTCGCAGCCTCGCTGGCGATCCGGGGGACGACGCTCTCCCTGGCTCCCCTCGCGCCATTGGCACCAGTCCTTCCGGCGCTTATCGCAGGAGCGATGGTGACGGCCTTCATCGGACCAGCCCTCGCCGGACGGCTGTCCAACGAGCAGCTCGAACGGGTGATTCTGGTACTGCTCGTGGGCATCGGCCTGGCGCTCATCGTGGAGGGGCTAGTGGCCAAGGAGAGCGGTGGGCTGATCCCGCTGGTTCTCGCCGGGCAGGTGCTGGCGGGTGTCGGGTTCGGGCTGGCGATCGGGCTCGTAAGCAGCCTGCTGGGCGTGGCTGGCGGGGAGCTGATCATCCCCACGCTCGTGTTCGCATTCGGCGCGGATATCAAGACGGCCGGGACCGGGAGCCTGCTCGTCAGTCTCCCAACCGTGTTCGTGGGACTCGTCCGTTACGCGCGGCTGGGAGCCTTTGCCGACGGACAGCCGTGGCTCGACACCGTCGCCCCAATGGGGGTGGGCTCGATCATCGGGGCGCTGATCGGCGGAGCCATCGTGGGGGTCATCCCGGCCGGCATCTTGAAGATCGGCCTCGGGGTCATCCTCAACGTGTCAGCCCTCCGGATCTTTCACCACACGCGCTCCTCGCGGCGTGCCTAGCGGGAGACAGGGAGGGCGAAGCAGCGACACGGCGAGAGGCCAGTGTCTCTCATCCCGGGAGCCTCCGAGCGGCAATTCTCATTGTCGTCGGCGGCCAGTCTTCTCCCGGGCGGTCTTCCGGCCTGAGAGAGACTCCTGGCGGGCTCGTGGGCCTATCGAAGGTGCGGTGTGGGCGACCCGGGGTCGCATCCGCGACGACAGGAGTTCGAATCCCCTCAGGTCCACCCTCTACGCTTCTTCGCGGGTCTCCGTCCGCACATCGACGACGACGAGCTGCCCGCGTTTGGCCTCCTCGACCGCTCGACGGAGCGCCGGTTCGAGGTCCGCTGGGTCCGTGATGGGGCCCTCGCCTCCCACGCCGAAGTCGCGCGCGACGCTCGCGTAATCGATCTCCGGATTCTGGATGCGCTGGGCCACCCACGCGTTCTCCAGCGGCCGCTCGCGCACCTGCGCGATGTGCTTTTGGTGCGCCTCGTCGTTGTAGTACGAGCGGTTGTTGTTGATGACCCACAGCGATGGGATGCCATGGTGCGCAGCCGTCCAGAGCGCCTGGATGGAAGACAGGAACTCGCCATCTCCGAGGACTGCGACGGGGAGCTTGCCCGTGTCCTGCAGGGCGAGGGCCGCGCCAAGCGCCGCGCCGGGACCGGCGCCAACTGCGCCGCCGCCTCCGCCGCCCACGTTGCGCTCGGGCCCCGGAATCGCGCACACGCCCGGCGCCATGCGGCTCAGCCGACCCGACGTGAAGACGAAGTCTTCGTCCTTCACGGCGCCCCACACGGCGGTCGCCAACCGGGCCTCCGTGATGCCGGGCTGGCGAAGATGCGCGTCCACCTGTCGTCGCTGCCGCTCGCGCATCTGCTCTTGCCTCGGCGCGAGGGCCTGCCTGCGCCGCTCGATCCGAACGCGTGCGGCGTCGTTGATTCGCGATCGGCATTCTTCAATGAGGTAGGGCAGCGTGGCCGCTGAATCGGAGAGAATCGGCACGTCGACGGCCGGCAGCGCCTGGTAGTCGGTCGTCAGGGCGCGATGGATCAGCTCGTCCAGCGACACGTTGATCACGCGCTGCACTCGGCCGCTCCGGTCGGGGGCGGACCGTCCGGCTGCGTTGGTCATGGGGCGCAGGGAGCCGCCCAAGTCCACCGGCTCGAGCCCGAGGACGACGTCCGCCTCGGCGGACAACTCCCGCGCAAGCCCGGCGAAGTCGAGAAGATGAGGGGTCGGGAAGCTGTGGCGCGTACCCAGATTCACGACGGGCATCGCGAGGAGCTCCGCCAGCTCGACAAGCTGGCGGACCGCCTCTGCTGACCGACCGACCCGGTCGGCGAGGCAAAGCGGAAGCTCCGCTTCGACGAGCAACCGCGCAGCTTCACGGAGGGCGCCCGCGTCCGGGGCGGGGGGCGGCGCCGCGCGAAACCGCGCCGCGTCCGGAAGCGGGATGGGCTCGGTGATGGCTTCCTCCTGATGGCTGACATCGAAGCACACGTAGACCGGCCCGGCCGGCTCCGTGGTCGCGATACGGTGTGCGCGGAGGAGAGAGTCGGGGATGGCAGCCACCGAGCTAGGCTGGTCGTCCCATTTGGTGAAATCGCGGACCGCCACGCCCTGCAGGTTGGCGGTGTGGATCCAGTCGATCCAGGGACGCCGCTTCGTCGCGTCCATGGGGCCGGTTCCGCCGAGAATCAGAACCGGCACGCGATCGCACCACGCGTCGTAGATGGTCATCGCGGCGTTCAGCAGCCCGACGAAATCATGGACGATCGCCGCCATCGGCCGGCCGGTGACCTTTGCGTAGCCCCGGGCCAAGGAGACAGTGATCATTTCGTGGTTGCAGAGCACGAGCTGCGGGCGCCGATTTGCCGTGTAGTTGACGGCCGAATCGTGGATTCCCCGGAAGGACGAGCCAGGCAGGATCGCGGCATATTCGACGTCGAGAAGCCGCAGCATGTCCATGACGAGGTCGGAGCCCCAGGCGGGCCGCCCCGCGGCATCGTCGACTCCGACCGGCACGTCGACTCGAGTTCGCGACTCAGTTGTGGCCATCGTGCACCCCGTGTTTCGTGCTTTCGGTTCCGTCGGCCATCATAACGCGAAGCCGTCTCTCGCGCTCACGCGTGTCCGAGATCGCGGCGATCAGGGGGCCGTTTGTCTGAAAAACGAAGCGGGCCGGAGAAGCTCCGGCCCGCTTGCCCGTACGCTCGTTGATGTGTCAGTAGCCGTAGTAGTACGGGTATCCGTACCCGTACATTCCATATCCCCCATAGTAGGACGGATACCCGCCATATCCACCATAGTACGGGTATCCGCCGTAATATGAGCTGCCGTAGTATCCCGGGAAGCCGTAGTATGCGTAGTTCGTGCCTGGGTAATAGTAGCTCGCGGAATATGGGTAGTAGTAGCTGCTGTAATTGTAATACGGATAGTTGTAATAGCCGTAGTTGTAGTTACTGTAGTAGGGGTAGTAACTATAGTTGTTGTAGTACGGGTAGTAGCCATTGTAATACCCGTTGTAGTAGCCGTAGTTGTAGGGGTAATAGCCGTAGTTGTAGCTACTGTAATACGGGTAGTACGACCCGTAGTAGCCATAGCCATACGGGTAGTATCCGTACTGGGCGCTTGCCGGCAGAGCTGCGACGCTCGCTAGGACGAGAAGCGCCAGGACGGGAAGCACGCGCCAACGCAGGGATGCGAGACGGACCTTCATACCTTCGTTCTCCCCTCTTGGTGATGAGTGGTGCTCGCGGCTCGTCTGCGCTCACCGCGCCGATGACGAGCGTGAGACGACGCACACGCAGGTCTGACCCAGGCCCATCCCTGCCTGATACGCGTCCCAATCGGTCAGGATCACCAAGGTGCCAGACCGACGGGCGGCTCCTGGTTGATATTACACGAATCGATCTGTTGCGTAGCTGTGACACGAATCACACCGACGGGCTATGCGGAATGCTCCCCCGCGCTCATGCCGGCGATGCGGCCAAAGACTGCCCCTGCCATAAGCCCGGAGCCGCCGGGGTAGTTGTAGTAGAACAGGCCGCCAACCAGCTCGCCGGCCGCGAAGAGCCCGGGGATGGGGCGGTTCTCGGTATCGAGGACCTGGCATCGTGGATTGATGCGCAGGCCGCCGAAGGTGAAGGTGATCCCACAGGTGACGGCGTAGCCCTCAAAGGGCGGCTCGTCGATGGGGATTGCCCAGTTGGACTTGGGCGGCGTGATCCCCTCGGTATGCTTGCCGTCGAGGATCGAGGGATTGAACTCGCCCGGCCGGATTGCAGCGTTGAATTCCGCGACCGTTCGGGAGAGGCCGTCCTGGTCGATGGTGAGCTGGTCGGCCAGCTCGGCGATCGTGTTCGCGCGGCCTCGTGTGGCCTCTTTGATCCGGTACTCATCGCGGAGCATGGGGACGGTCTTGCTGTCGAAGATCTGAAACGCCTGGCGACCGGGCTGCTTCAAGATCTCGCGGCCGTACTTCGCATAGGTGTAGTTTCGGAAGTCCGCCCCCTCGTCGACGAATCGCTGCCCGAGTCGGTTCACGACGATTCCGAGGGGATACGAATGCTTCTGGTGCAGGTCGCCGATCCGGAGGTCTCCGACCTCGTTGGCGAGGAGGTCCCACGCCACGGCGTGGCAACAGCTCCAGTGCCCGTATGACTGCGCGCCGATCGCGAGCGCCATCTGGATGGAATCACCCGTGTTGAAACGCGTGCCGCGCACCTTGGCCAGCTCCCAGTCGGGGCCGAGGTAGCGGGTGCGCATCTCGCGATTCGCCTCGAACCCCCCGGAGGCGAGGACCACGGAGCGAGCCGACAGGTTGTGAACGCCGTCCTGATCGCGAATACGGACACCTGTCACAGCGCCGTTGGCGTTCGTGTCGAGGCCGGTGGCCTTCGTGTCGTACCGAATCTCGATGCCGCTGCCCTCGGCGATCTCGAACAGGCGATCAGACAGCCCCTGCCCACCGCCATGGGCTTCAAGGATGAGGTTGCCGAAAAAGCGATACGTCTCCCCGACCTTGTACGACTGGCGCCCGAGGGCGAGGAGCCATCGAACGCCCCGGTCGCGCATCCAACGCATCGTGGGGTAGGCGTTGCCGACGAGCGTCTCGACGAGCGCCGGATCGGAAAGGCCTTCGGTGACGCGCTCGAGGTCGCTGGCGTAGTCGTGCTGGGTGTAGCGTCCCACGTCGACGTTGGACAGCTCGTCGGCCGTGTAGTCGGGAATAAGGGGTTTGATCTCCTCGATGCCCTGGAAGGGGAAACGGAGCAGGCCGCCGGTGAAGGCGGTGTTTCCCCCGCGCTCAGCGCGCGGGGCCTTCTCGAGCACTGCCACGCGAGCGCCAGCCTCACGCGCGGAGAGCGCCGCGCAGAGCCCGGCGTTGCCAGCGCCGACGACCACGACGTCATACGACTCCATCGTCACCTCACGATTTTCGGGCGAAATGTCAGGACTGGACTGTCGGCCGCGAGCGGCCAGCTCGCGTAGATCGAGCCGAGCCATTCAGGCCTGGTTTCCGGGAAATCAACACGCCAGTGTGCGCCTCGGCTCTCCTCCCGACAGCGCGCAGCCGAAGTGATCAACCGCGCGCAATCGATACTGGCGCGCAGCTCCAGGATACGCGCGGCCTCGGACGGGTCGCGGCCGCGCAGCTCTCCAGCCGCGCCTGCAAGCGCAGCCAGGATGGCTTCGGCTTCGTCGAGCCCCGCCTCCGTTCGTACCAACGACACGTGGTCCCACATCGTTTGGCGCAGCTCTCTCCACGCTGACGCGATGGCCGGACGTGGGTCAGCGTGTCCGGCATCGACCGACGTGCAGATCAAGGCCTCCGTGTCCGAGTCGAACCGCGGACTTGTGCGGTCGGCCGCGTATCGGGCCGCGGCAGCTCCGGCAATGGTGCCGAAAACGAGCCCCTCGCAGAAGGCGTTGCCGCCGAGCCTGTTCGCGCCGTGAATGCCTCCCGCGCTCTCGCCGGCCGCGAACAGCCCCGGCACCGTGGACGAGGCCTGCCGGTCGATGGCGATGCCGCCCATGAGAAAATGCGTGGCCGGACTCACGACGAGCCACTGGTTCGGAAAATCCACGCCGCGCTCCCGAAGGACGCTCGCGAGGTATGCGTGGCGAAGCGCGATGCGATCGGCTGGGATCGCGGAGCAGTCGAGGTAGACGCCACCGCCCACCCCGCGGCCTCCCTTTCCTTCCAGGTACACAGCCTTGGAGAGGACGTCTCGAGGCGCCAGGTCAGCTCGTTCGTCGTAGTCGGGCATGAAGCGGCGCCCCTGAGCATCACGAAACACCGCGCCGTCTGCCAGCAGGCCATTTGTGAGAAAGAGGGGTACGGGTTCGTCCATGCGCGTCGGATGCCATTGGACGAACTCCAGATCGCGTGCTTTCGCGCCTGCCCGCAGCGCGTAGACGATGGCGTCGCCGGTCGCCTCGGCCGTTCCGTTCGTCCGCGCAAAGAGGTGGGAAGCGCCACCGGCCGCGACGACGACGGCGGGCGCCGCAATGCGCACAAAATCCCTGGATTCCATGTCGACGGCCACGGCCCCGGCGATTTGGCCGTCGCCCGTGGCGATCCGGACCACGGGTGTGCGACTGAGGCAGCGCACGCCGATCGCGCCCGCGCGCTGGGCGAGGGGAACCGATAAGGCGAGGCCCTTGTTTGGCCCGAGACCCTTGGAATCCGCGCGATACGTACGAGCGCGGCTGTGTCCCGCCGCCCGCGTTCGGTCGATCTGCCCCTCGGATCGAAGGAGCGTGATGCCCAGCCGCTCGAGGTCGAGCAATGCCTCCCCAGAGCGCTCCGCCAGCAGTTGCACCAGATCGTCGTCGGCGATGCTCCCTCCGGTCTGCAGGGTGTCGGTGGCGAAAACGCCTTCTGAATCGTCCACTCCGAGCTGTGGCACGTACGCGCTGATGTCCGCCGTCGATACGACTGTGTTCCCGCTTCGTCCGGCGATTCCCTTGCAGCAGAGGACAACCTCCGCGCCGGCCTCGCGCGCGGCGATCGCCGCGCGCAGCGCGGCAACTCCGGCGCCGACGACAAGGACGTCCGCGGAGATGGTCTCCGTTGCGGGCATACGAGGTGCTCCCGAATTACGCGGGGAGTGGGCCGTCGGGCTCACGAGCTGAGTCCGAGGAGCTGAGCCGTTGGACGGCGGTTTCGAGTCTCTGCGCCAGCGCGCGTGCATCGTCGACAATGGCGCGCAGCTCGCCCTCCGTGCGCAGGTCGCGTGTACCGAGGCAGCGTAACAGTTCGGCCAGCGCCGCGTCTATCTCGCGCGCCGTGCGCGCGGCCGCCACGCGTTCGCCCTCTGCTCGGGCTCGCGCCTCGATTCGCTCCATCTCTCGGGCGTTCTGCAGCGCAACGGCAGCCTCATCCGCCAGCGTCTGGGCTACCCAGAGATCGCCCTCGGCGAAGCGCCGCTTGCCCAGCACGCTTATGCGAAAACAACCTACCACGGTGCTCCCCACGCGCATGGGAACGGCAATCGCGCCCTCGCGGATGGCGGTGTGGCGGGTCTGCGTGCGCGGGTCGCGGCGCACGTCGGGGACGAACGCGGCCTCGCCGGCCGCGATGACCCAACCCACGAGCCCGGTGCCGATCTCGCGCCTGGGCGTCGCCATGCGGCCGATGTCGGCCGCGCGACCCTGATCCGAGAGGCTTTCGGCGGCGGGGGAGAAGGTTGCGCCATCATCGTCGACGAGGTACACGGTGGCGGCGTCGGCGTCCGTGATGTCGCGGGCTCGACCGACGAGCGCATCGAGGGTCACGGTGAGGCCGGCGCTCGCGCTGAGCCGGGCGACCTCGCCCATAGCGCGCGTCGCGGCGAGCTGGCGGCGGGCTTGCTCCGCCAGCTCGGCGTTCGCGAGCGTCAGACCGATTTGGCTGGCGGCCGCCTCCATGAGCGCCTGCTGAGCAGCGCTCGGGGGCCCGGCGACCAGGAAGCGGATCAGGCCAAGGGCCCGGCCCTCCGCCACGACCGGCGTCGACACCACGTGGGTGATGCCCACAAGCCCCCGTGCGATGGCCGAGACGGGCGCCGGCATGATGTTGGCGAAGGCCTCCTCCATCGTGTTGACCTGGGTCCGCTGGCCGACAAACGCCGCCGCGACGGCGTCGTTGATGGTCGGACGGTACGACAAGGCGAGCGGATCGAGGCCGGGGTAGTTGCGCCGAACCAGGTCGACCGCGATCTGCTGCAGGGCGATCTCGGACCCCGGCGTCGCGACCGTGACGAGGCGACGAATGGTCTCGTCGTACAGGAGCAGGATGGCGCGCGGAGCTCCGGTCACCGCGCGCGCGTGCTCGGCGATGAGATGGCACTGGCGGCGCAGATGATCGGATATTCCCGGTAGATGGATGGTGGCGAGCTCGAGTTCCATCGTCTTACGCGGCAGGGCAAAGGGCTTGACGCAACGCTATCCCGAGCTGGGGCGCCCGAAACGCGTAGCCGAGGCGGCGCGCCGCTGCCGGGACGACGCGCTGTCCCGTGAGCAGCTGATCGGCGATCTCGCCGACGGCTGCATGGACCATGATTCCAGGGATTGAAAACCAGACGGGACGCCCGAGGACCGCGCCCAGCGTTTGGGCCAGCTCGCGATTCGTAACCGGCTCTGGCGACGTCACGTTGATCGGCCCCACCGCGTCCATTCGTTCGAGGGCGAGGCGAAACAGCCCGACCACGTCGTCAACGTGGACCCATGAAACCCATTGTCGGCCACTGCCCAGGTATGCGCCCAGGAAGAAGCGAAACGGTACCGCCATGTGCCCGATGAACCCTCCCCGGCCGACGACGATGCCCTGGCGCATCAGGCAGACGCGTACGCCGAGCGCCTCCGCCTCGCGCGCAGCGGATTCCCACTCCACGACCAGTCGCGCGAGGAAATCGGTTCCAGACGGATCATCTTCCGTGATGAGGTGGTCGCCGCGGTCGCCGTAGTAGCCGACAGCGGATGCATTGAGGAGCACTGCGGGTTTCCGCGAGACTTCGGCGATTGCCGCGACCAGTGCGCGGGTTGGCTCCGTTCGGCTGGTGAGCAGACGGCGCTTGCGCTCCAGGTTCCAGCGACCGGAGGCGATGGATTCGCCGCAGAGATTTACGACCGCGTCGGCGCCGTCGAGATCGCCCTTCCAGGAGCCGACGGTTTGGCCATCCCACCGAACGACACGCGGAAATGTGCTCGTCAACGGATCCCGCGTCGATCTGGAGAGGACGACGACGTCGTGCCCGTCCCTCACCAGCGATTGTGACAGCGCGGACCCCAGCCAGCCGGTGCCGCCTGCGATGACAATTTTCACCGCGCACTCTCCGAGCCAGTTTCAAGAATACTCCAAGCATCTACACGGCGCGAACGGCCCGATGCTCGGCGAACACAAGTAAGGCGCCCCCGTTCGGGGGCGCCAAAAAGAGATTGTCGAGGCTCAGGCGACGGAAGAAACTCCATGGTGGCCCGATACGAGCTTGTACCCGAATCCACGCACGGAGATGATGGGCGGCGGGGCGGCGGAAACAGAGTCCAGCTTGACCCGTAATCGTCGGATGTGGACGTCGATGGCGCGTCCGCTACTGGCGTCGCGGTAGCCCCACACGCGTTGCGCCAGCTCGTCGCGCGAGAACACTTCATTTGG
>DASRDP010000162.1 GCA_035652535.1 Chloroflexota bacterium | reverse complement strand
CGCGCGTTCGCTGTGGGGCGGCCAGGGGGCGGCTTCGCGGGGCGCGGTTGGGCGGTCGTTTGGGCCGCCGTGGCGAGCGGTCACCGTGTGTGATCCGGAGTGGAGGAGGTGGCTCGTGTCCAACGTCTTTGTCCTGGACTCGACCTTGTCCTGTCCTACCGCTTCGGCCCGGTTCTAAGCCGCACCTCTTTCTTCGTTCTTGCGCGCGCTTCGCGCACTGTGCGGCTGTTGCTCCGGCGGGGCGGATTCCGTTCGCTTTGTTTGGAGACTTTCCAGTGCGCAAGCACTCTTTTGACGCGGATGTCGACGCTTACGGCGGCCGCGGTGGCAGCAGCCACGACTACGACAACGACCATGACTACGACAACTTTGACGAGCGCCGGTCGTCTGGGCGGCGGGGGCAGGGAGGCCGCCAGCGGCGCTTCGACGACGAGGCCGACGTGCCGCTGCGGCGGGGACGGCTCACCGACCAGGAGCGGGACCGGCTAGCCGCTGCGCTGATCGAGGCTGAGGACAGGCTCGAGCTGCCGGAGGGCGCCGACCGCTGGTCGACCTGGGGGCAGGGGGAGGTCGGGCCGGAACCGTACCCGTCTTGGGTGATCACCAGTGAGGCTGCCGTCGACACGCGGCTCGGCGTGGTGAAGACGGGGAAGGAGGCGGAGGTTCACCTGGTGGAGCGATGGGTGCCGGGGAAAAGGCGCGAAGTGGGGAAAAGGGGCGAAGTGGGGGCAGGTGCGGAGGTAGAGGCGGGGGCGGCGGGGGGTGGGCAGCGGGTGCTGCTCGCGGAGAAGCAGTACCGCAGCGCCGACCACCGGCTGTTTCATCGGGACGCCGGCTACCTGGAAGGGCGCCGGACACGCGAATCCCGCCTCGACCGGGCGATCGCGAACCGGACGACCTTTGGACGCAAGCTCATCGCCGAGCAGTGGGCCGCTGCCGAGTTCGCCGCGCTGTGCGGGCTGTGGGCTGCTGGGGCACCTGTGCCCTATCCGGTCTCGCGCTTGGGCACCGACCTGATGCTCGAGTTCATCGGGGACGCGGACGGCGGCGCGGCGCCTCGGCTGGCGCAGCTGCGGCCGAGTACCGAGCAGCTCGTCGACTTGTGGGAGCAGCTGACGGACGGGCTGGCCACGCTGGCACGCGCCGGGTTCACGCATGGCGACCTGTCGGCGTACAACGTCCTGGTCCACAACGAGCGACTCGTGCTGATCGACCTGCCGCAGGTCGTGGACGTCGTGGTGAACCCGCGGGGCGCCGAGCTGCTGGCGCGTGACGTGCGCAACATCGGCGGCTGGTTCGCGACGCGAGGGCTGCCGCAGGCGGATTGGCGGGTTGACGGGCTGCTGAGGTTGTTGCGGGATGAGGCGGGGATTGGGGAATCTAAGGATGTATAGGGGAGAGGGTAGATGTTGGTATAGGCGGGTAGGGATGCGTGAGGTGACAGGGGGATCGATGGGGAGGGGTTAGGCGGGTTGGGAGCGGAGAAAGTGGCCGAAGTGCGGGACGGTGAAGGCCACCGAACCGCGCTCGGCCGCGTAGACCAGGCCCTTCTTGATCAGGCTGTCGCGCGCCGGGGACAACGACGAGGGCCGGCGGCCGAGGGACGTGGCGACCTCGGCCGTCGGGACCGGGCCGTCTCCGAGCAGCGCCATCGCGCGCATGTACTCGCGCTCGGCGGGGGTGGCGCGCTCATAGCGCGAGCCGAAGAAGCCGACGGCGAGTTCGGCCTCGGCCTCGGGGGCCGCGACCTTCACGTCCTCCGCGGTGATCGGGGTCGCGGGGGCGGCGTCCCAGGCGACCTTTCCGTACGCCTGAATGAAGTACGGGTACCCGTCGGCCGCGTCGTAGAGGGCGTCCAGGGCATCGGGGCTGAAGTCCACGCCTTCGCGCTGCGCTGGCGCCGTGAGGGCGAGGTCGGCGTCCGGGCGATCAAGGCGGTCGATGCGGTGGTAGCGGAAGAGGCGTTCGGAGTAGGACTTGGAACTGGAGAGAAGGGTGGGTAGATGGGGGAGGCCGGCGCCGACGATGATGAGGGGGGCGCCGGTTTGGGAGAGCTCATGGCAGGCGGCGCAGAGGGCTGAGAGGTCCGGCGTCGGGACGTCCTGCATCTCGTCGACGAACAGCGCGATGCCGACGCCGAGGTCGGTGCCGATGGAGGCCGCGTCGGTGA
>DASRDP010000161.1 GCA_035652535.1 Chloroflexota bacterium | reverse complement strand
CTACCGGAGGGGGTAGAGATGGTGATGCCCGGGGACAACGTGCGGATGGAGATTGAGCTGATCACGCCGGTGGCGATCGAGGAAGGGCTGCGGTTTGCGATTCGGGAGGGCGGCCGGACGGTGGGCGCCGGGGTCATCACCCAGGTGCAGGGCTAGGAGCGAAGGATGGCGCGGCTTCGTCAGCGGATTCGGATTCGGCTGAAAGGCTTCGATCACAAGAGCCTCGATCAGGCTGCCCAGCAGATCGTCGAGACCGCCGAGCGCACCGGGGCCCAGGTTGCCGGTCCGATTCCCCTGCCGACGAAGCTGGAGAAGTTCACCGTGATTCGGTCGCCCTTTATCGACAAAGACTCGCGCGAGCAGTTCGAGCTGCGCACGCACAAGCGCCTCATCGACGTGCTCGAGCCGAGTCCTCGAACCGTGGATGCCCTCATGCGACTGAACCTCGCATCGGGCGTCGACATCGAGATCAAGCTGTAGATGCAAATGGAGCCGGCGGGGGGGCTGTCGTGATTCAGGGGCTGCTGGGCAAGAAACTCCGCATGAGCCGTATGGTCAGCGGCTCCGGCGCCGTCGTTGGCGCCACGCTCGTTTCCGTGGGCCCCTGCTACGTAACCCAGATCAAAACGCCGGAGCGCGACGGCTACGCGGCCGCGCAGATCGGCTACGGCGAGACGGCGAAGCTTTCGAAGCCGGCCGCCGGCCACCTGAAGGGGTTGCCCAGGCTGAAGCACCTGCGCGAGGTGCCGGTCGATTCAGAGGCCGATCTGACCGTAGGCCAAAAGCTGGATGTATCGGTGTTTGCCGTTGGAGACACGGTGGATGTCGCGGCGGTCTCCAAGGGGCGTGGTTTCGCCGGCGTGGTTCGCCGCCACGGGTTTGGCGGGGGGCCCAAGACGCACGGCCAGTCGGATCGCTGGCGGGCGCTCGGCTCCTCGGGGGCCGGTACCACACCCGGCCGAGTTCTAAAGGGGACGCGCATGGCCGGCCATATGGGGAGTGCGCGCGTGACGGTCAAGAACTTGGAAGTGCTCGCCATCGACCCGGCGCGCAACCTCCTCGCCCTCAAAGGCGCCGTGCCGGGCCCGTCGGGGGGGATCGTGCGCATTACCAAGGCGCGCCGCGAGCGAGGGTCGTCGTGATGGAAGCGTACGTGCGAAGCTCGACAGGCGAGCGCGTCGGCACCGTTGAGCTGGACGAGCGGGTGTTTGGGATCGAGCCGAATCGCGCAGTTCTGCACCAGGCCGTCGTGGCCCAGCAAGCGAACCAGCGGCATGGGACGGCGAACACGCTCACTCGGGGCCTCGTAGCCGGGAGCGGGAAGAAGCCGTGGCGACAGAAGGGAACCGGGCGTGCGCGCCAGGGAATGCAGAGCGCACCGCACTGGCGCGGAGGCGGCATCGTGTTCGGGCCGCACCCCCGGAGCTATCATCAGCGATTGCCGAGGAAGATGCGGCGCCTCGCCCTCCGGTCGGCGCTGTCGGAAAAGATGCGGTCCGAGGCGCTCACGGTGGTGAACCGGCTTGAGCCCGCGGATGGGCGAACCAAGGAACTGGCGAAGATCTTCCAGGCCCTCGGCGTTGGCGGAAGCGTTGTTATCGTGACGGCGGAGCACGAGCCCGAGTTGCGCCAGGCGTCCGGGAACCTGCCGGGCGTCCGCGTGGCATTGCCCAATGGGTTGAGCGTGCTCGAGGTCCTGCGGGCGGACGCCGTCGTGATGTATCGAGATGCGATTGCGCCCGTCACCCGCCTGTTGCTCGGCGAGGCCGACGAATCCGCGGTCGCCTGATCGAAGAACGAGGGAGAGATGGATTCCTACGACGTGTTGCGGCGGCCGGTGATCACCGAGAAGAGCACGATGCTGGGGGGCAATAGCCAGTACGTGTTCGAGGTCGCGCGTGACGCCAACAAGATCGAGATCAAGCGCGCCGTTGAAGAGGTGTTCAAGGTACGCGTGCGCGCCGTCAACGTCCTCCATATGCGCGGAAAGATGCGACGCATGGGACGCACCCAGGGGATGACGTCGCCGTGGAAGAAGGCGGTCGTCTCCCTGGAGTCGGGCCAGCGCATCGAGTTCTTCCAAGGTGTTTGACGGGTAGGATATGCCGACGAAGCTTTACAAGCCAACCTCCCCTGGCCGCCGCGGGATGACGGGCTCGACCTTTTCGGAGATCACCAAGTCGAAGCCCGAGAAAAGCCTCGTCGTGCCGCTCAAGAAGCGGGCAGGCCGCAACAACAGCGGTCGGCTCAGCGTGCGGCATCGCGGAGGCGGCCACAAGCGGATGTACCGGATCGTCGACTGGAAGCGCGACAAGATCGGGGTGGGTGGCGTCGTTCAAGCCATCGAATACGACCCGAACCGGGCGGCGCGCATCGCTCTCGTACAGTATGACGACGGCGAAAAGCGCTACGTGATCGCGCCGGCCGGCCTCCGCGTCGGTGCTCGGATTATGAGCGGGAGCGACGCGGATCTCGCCGTCGGCAACACGCTGCCGCTGCGCAACATCCCCACCGGCACCACGATCCACAACATCGAGCTCCGACCCGGTCAGGGCGCCCGGCTCGTTCGCAGCGCGGGGAACGCCGCGCAGCTCATGGCGAAGGATGGCGACTGGGCGCAGGTACGGTTGCCATCGGGCGAGGTACACCGAGTCCACTGCGACTGCAAGGCGACGATCGGCCAGGTGGGCAACCCCGAGCACGCCGCCATGAAGCTGGGAAAGGCGGGCCGCAGCCGCTGGCTCGGCATCCGCCCCACGGTCCGGGGCTCCGTGATGAACCCACGGGACCATCCCCACGGCGGCGGGGAGGGGAAAGCCCCGCGCGGCGGCCAGCCGCAGACGCCGTGGGGCAAGCCGGCGATGGGGTATCGGACACGCCGGCGGAAGGACACTGATCAATTCATCGTTCGTCGTCGGACGAAGTAACAGGAGCGGGGCGCGTGAGTCGTTCGCTGAAGAAAGGGCCGCACGTCGACGTGAAGCTTCTCGGCAAGATCGAGATGCTGAACCAAACGGGGCGAAAAGTCGTGTTCAAGACGTGGTCGCGAGATTCGACGATCTTCCCACAGATGGTCGGCCACACCATCGGCGTGCACAATGGGCGCATCCACGTTCCTATTTACATAACGGAAAACATGGTGGGACACAAATTGGGTGAGTTTGCGCCCACCCGCCATTTTCGTGGCCACACGGCGCGGGGCGAGAAAGCAACACGGGTTCGCTAGTCGTGGGATGGAGATCGGCGGGAGCGCCCGCGTGCGAGGCGCGCGCCCGGCGCGTGAGTGAGAGGAATGGCTGAGATCGAAATTCGCGCCACGGCCCGAAACGTGCGGATGACGCCGCGCAAGGTTCGGCTCGTGGGCGACGCGGTCAAGGGAAAGCGGCTGTCTGACGCCCTCGCGCTGCTGCGGTTCATGCCGCAGCGCGCGTCGACCCCCGTACTCAAGGCCGTAAAGTCTGCCGCGGCGAACGCCGAGAACAACTTCGATCTCGATCCGAATGATCTGTACGTCGCCAACGTCATCGCGGATCCGGGCACATCGCTGCGTCGGTACCGGGCCAAGGCACGGGGCCGCGTTGGGCCGCTGCGAAAGCGATCAAGCCATATCACCGTGGTCGTGAGGGAACGGGAGGCCTGAGGCGTGGGACAAAAAGTGCATCCGATCGGATTCCGGCTCGGCATCAACAAGGAGCGCCAGGCGCGTTGGTATGCCGATGACCGTACCTTTCCAACCCTGCTTCACGAAGACCTCACGATTCGGCGGACGATCATGTCCCGGCTCTCGGACGCGGGGATCCCGCGCGTCGACATCGAACGGTCCGCGAACCAGGTCGGCGTGACGATCCACGCGGCGAAGCCGGGCATTGTCATCGGGAAGGGCGGCGCCAAGGTCGAAGAGCTGCGCAAGACGCTCGAAGCGACGACCGGCAAGAAGGCGCGCATCACGATCTCGGAGATACGCCAGCCAGAGCTCAATGCGACCCTGCTGGCGCAGAGCATCGCCGAACAGCTGCAACGGCGGGTCGCGTTTCGCCGAGCGATGAAGCAGGCCGTCGGGCGTGCCATGCGCTTTGGTGCGCGCGGCGTCCGGGTCCAGGTGTCCGGGCGGCTCGGTGGCGCGGAGATGTCGCGACGTGAGTGGGAGCGGGAAGGCCGCGTGCCGCTGCACACCATACGTGCCAACATCGACTATGGCCTGGCCGAGGCGCACACCACCTTTGGACTGATCGGTGTCAAGGCCTGGATCTATCTTGGGGATGTGGTGCCCGGCCAGGCGCCGGAGCCCGTGCCGGCCCCGCGGGGACGCGCCGGCGTCGCACCGCCGCCGCAGGCGCCAATCGCGGAAGCGCCAGGCCCGGCGGTGGCCGAGGCTGAGGAGGAGATCGTCATTCCCGAGGGCCCCGCGATCTTTGAACCCGATGAGGATGAGGACGATGCTTCAACCGAAGCGCGTTAAATATCGCAAGACCCAGCGCGGGCGCATGAAGGGGATCGCGACATCTGGCAACGTGATCTCCTTCGGTGAGATCGGGCTGCAGGCGCTCGAGCCGGCATGGATCACGGCGCGGCAGATCGAGGCGGCCCGGCGTGCGATCACGCATCACCTGAAGCGCGGAGGTAAGGTCTGGATTCGGATCTTTCCGGACCGAGCCGCCACGGCCAAGCCGGCCGAGACGCGCATGGGCGGCGGGAAAGGCGCGCCGGACCACTGGGTCGCCGTGGTCCGACCGGGTCGGGTCATGTTCGAGGTGGGTGGTGTGGCGCCGGAGCTCGCGCGCGAGGCGCTCCACCTCGCCGCGCACAAGCTCCCCATCGCCACGCGGTTGATGGAGCGCGAAACGGCGGTGACGACCGCATGAAGATGACCGAGCTGCGGGCGCTGGACGATGCCGAGGCGCGACGTCGACTGCGTGATCTTCAGGAGGAGCTGTTCAATCTTCGATTCCAGTATGCAACCCGCCAGTTGACCAATCACGCACGGATGCAGCTCGTCCGTCGCGACATCGCACGGATCCGCACGCTCCTGCGCGAGCGCGAACTGTAGAGGGAAGTAGGGCGAGGTTCGGGGCAACATGCCGAATGAACGAGGGCGGCGCCGCATATTGTCGGGCCGCGTCACCAGTGACAAGATGGATAAGACCGTGGTTGTGGCGGTCGAAGTGGTCCATGCGCACCGACTCTACGGTCGAGCTATTCGCCGAACGCACAAGTTCAAGGCGCACGACCCAGCTAACGCGTACCACACGGGCGACGTCGTCGAGATCCGCGAGAGCAGGCCGTTGAGTCGAGAAAAGCATTGGGTGGTCGCGCGACTCGTCAAGAGCGGGCACGAGGATATTCCGATCGTCGATCCCACCCAGCCGTCGCCGGGAACGAGCGCATGATCCGCCCCTACACGCGCTGTCGCGTCGCGGACAATACCGGGGCGCGCGAAGTCCTCGTCATTCGCGTGCTCCAGGGAAACAAGCAGTACGCGGAGATCGGCGACGTCGTCGTCGGCGCCGTGAAGCAGGCCACGCCCAACGGCTCGGTGAAAAAGAGCGACGTCGTCAAGGCCGTCGTGGTTCGAACGGCCAAGGAGTACGGTCGGCCGGACGGGTCCACGATTCGCTTCGACGACAACGCCGTCGTGATCCTGTCCGACCGTTTGAACCCGCGCGGAACACGAATATTTGGGCCGGTGGCGCGCGAGCTGCGAGAAAAGAACTATCTCAAGATCGTTTCACTGGCGCCCGAGGTCATCTAGGATGTTCAAGATCAAACGAGACGACCTGGTCGAGGTCCTCAAAGGCCGGGAGCGCGGAAAGCGCGGAAAGATCCGGAAACTGCTCCCCAAGGAGAGCCGCGCAGTCATCGCCGACGTGAACATTATGAAGAAGCACGTGAAGCCGGGCTCGCAAGCGCGGCAGGCGGGGATCATCGACATCGAGGCGCCGATCCAGCTCGCAAATCTTGCCCTCGTCTGCAGCAAGTGTGGCAAGCGCACCCGCGTCAGCATCCGCGTGCTGGACGACGGGTCAAAAGCGCGCGTCTGCAAGCTGTGCGGCGAGCTGACGTAGGGAGAGCGCGGAATGTCGAGTCGACTCCACGAGCGGTTCAACGCGGAGGTGCTTCCCGCGCTTCGTCGTGAGTTCCAGTACCCGAACGTGATGCAGGTGCCGCGGCTTCACAAGGTCACCGTCAACATCGGACTGGGCGAGGCGATTCGCGAGGCGAAGGCGCTCGAGGCGGCGTCGCGAGATCTGGCCGCCATTACCGGTCAGCACCCGGTCATCACGCGGGCGAAGAAGTCGATTGCCGGGTTTCGCCTCCGAGCGGGCATGCCAATCGGGGTGAGCGTGACTCTTCGCGGGGAGCGCATGTATGAGTTCCTCGATCGGCTGATCAGTATCGCGCTCCCCCGCGTACGGGATTTTCGCGGCGTGTCAGAAAAGGCGTTCGACGGCCGGGGGAACTACACGATTGGACTGCGCGAGCAGCTCATCTTTCCGGAGATTGAGTACGACAAGATCGATCGCGTGCGCGGCATGGAGGTCACCATCGTGACGAGCGCGCGAACCGATCACGAGGCGCGGCGCCTCCTGGAGCTGCTGGGCATGCCGTTCCAGCGCGCCGCGGCATAGGAGAAGGCATTGGCAAAGAAATCCGAGATCGCCAAATCGCTTCGGACTCCGAAGTTCCCCGTGCAGCGGCACAATCGCTGTGGGCGGTGTGGTCGACCGCGCGCCTTTATGCGCAAATTCGGGCTGTGCCGCATCTGTTTCCGGGAACTCGCGCTGCGCGGCGAGATTCCGGGCATCTCGAAGTCGAGCTGGTAGGCGCGGCGTGGGTCGCGGAACCGAGGGGGAGACGTGCTAACTGATCCGATCGCCGATATGCTCACCCGGATTCGCAACGCGTCTCGGGCGCGGCACCCGCTGGTTGAGATGCCGTCGTCGCGCATGAAAGTTGCCATCGCCCAGGTTCTGCGCGAAGAGGGGTTCATCCGGGGGTTCGACGTGGTCGGCGCGGGCCCGAAGAAGAAGCTTCGCGTGCTGCTCGCCTACTCGCCGCAGAAGGAACCCAGGCTCCTCGGACTGCGACGGATCAGCAAGCCGGGGTTGCGGGTCTACGTGGGCCGCGACAAGGTCCCACGGGTCTACGGAGGCGCTGGCGTCGCGGTGCTCTCGACACCGCGAGGTGTGATCACGGGTGACCGGGCGCGCCGCGAAAACGTCGGGGGGGAGCTGCTCGCCTACGTGTGGTAGGGCAGAGCGCCTCGGATTTCAAGACCTACCAGGGTCATCTGGGTTGGGGGAAACGTGTCACGAATAGGAAGGATGCCCATCGCCGTACCGGAGACGGTGAAGGTGGCGATTGCCGATGATCTGGTCACCGTGACCGGGCCCAAAGGGACCCTTGTGCAGCCCATCCCGCAGGGAATTACCGTCCGTCAGGAAGGGCAGGAGCTGCTGGTCGACCGGTCGTCAGACGACCGTGGGCAGCGCTCGCTCCATGGCCTCATGCGGACGCTCGTGAACAACATGGTGGTGGGCACGTCTCAGGGGTTCGAAAAGCGGCTGGAGATCATCGGGACCGGCTACCGCGCGCAACAGGCGGGGGAAGCGCTCTCGATCTCGGTTGGCTACTCGCATCCGGTGGTCTTTGCGCCGCCGAAGGGGATCAGCCTGAGTGTCGACGGTCCGCGCGTTGTCGTGAGCGGGATTGACAAACAGGTTGTGGGCGAGATCGCCGCGCAGATTCGACGAATTCGCCCGCCCGAGCCATACAAGGGGAAGGGCATCCGCTACCAGGGCGAGGTCGTGCGCCGGAAGGCCGGCAAGGCCGGCGGCAAGAAGCGATAAGGGGAGGAACGGTGTTTAAGCCCGCCAACGCTCGCGCGGCTCGACGCCGGCGCCATCTCCGAGTCCGACGTCGGCTCAACGGAACGACGGCGCGACCGCGGCTGTCGGTGTTTCGAAGCGCGTCGCACATCTATGCGCAGATCATTGATGATACCCAGGGGCGCACCCTCGTATCGGCCTCCACGCTCGACTCAGCGCTTCGTGGCGGAGCGGGTGCAAAGGCGGAGCGCGCAAGAGCGGTGGGTTTGGCGCTCGCCCAACGCGCGAAGGCTGCGGGAGTCACGCGGGTTGTCTTCGACCGGGGCGGCTATCTGTATCATGGGCGCATCAAGGCGCTGGCCGACGGAGCGCGCGAGGGCGGGCTCGAGTTCTGAATTCTGGAAGGGGCGTACCACGAGGAGATTGAATGCCGAAGATTGATCCCACCGGTCTGGTACTCGAAGAAAAGGTTGTTCGCGTCAACCGCGTGGCGAAGGTCGTCAAGGGTGGGCGACGGTTCAGCTTCAGCGCAGTGGTCGTGGTAGGAGACGGCCATGGCGTGGTGGGCGTCGGTCTTGGGAAGGCGAACGAGGTGCCGGACTCGATCCGCAAGGGCGTGGAGAACGCGAAGAAGAGCCTGATCCGCGTACCGATGAAGGATGGATCCACGATCCCCCACGAGACGGTTTCCCGCTTTGGTGCCGCCTCCGTCATGTTGAAGCCAGCGGCGCGCGGAACCGGCGTGATCGCGGGCGGGTCGGTCCGGGCAGTTGTTGAAGCCGCCGGGATCAAAGACATCCTCACCAAGTCTCTGGGGAGCGCCAATCCGGTGAACGTCGCCAAGGCGACGCTCGCTGGCCTTGAAGGTCTGCGGGACCCGCGCGAGGCGCGCCGAGAACGGCTCGGCGATGGGCGCGCGGCGGCCCCGAGCGCCGAGGAGGCCGCGGCGGCGGACTCCGCGACCGATGCATCGAAGGAATAACAGATGGCTGTGACCATTACCGCAACGCTCATCAAGAGTGTCATTGGATATCCTCGCGACCAGCGAGCGACGATCCGCAGCCTGGGCCTCCGTCGACTACACCAGCGTGTCGAGCTGCCGGACACGCCGGTCGTGCGCGGGATGCTCCACAAAGTTCGGCATTTGCTAGCCGTCGAGGCGGTGGAGGGTGCGCAATGAAGCTCCATGAGCTGAAGCCACCTGATGGGTCCCGATCCGGCCGAAGACGAGTCGGGCGCGGGCTCGGATCGGGGCGCGGCAAGACCGCGGGAAAGGGCACCAAGGGGCAGAAGGCGCGATCGGGCGGCGGGGTGCCGCCGTATTTCGAGGGCGGCCAGCTTCCCCTCGTCCGGAGGCTCCCCTACCGGCGCGGTTTCACTAACCCATTTCGCATTGCGTACGAAGTGGTGAACCTCGATCAGCTCGAGACATTCGACGCCGGCGCAACCGTGACCCCTGAGCTGCTCCGGTCGAATCGCGTGGTCCGACGAAACGAACAACCCGTGAAGGTTCTCGGGCGCGGCGTGCTGACCAAGGCGCTCACCGTGCGCGCCCATGCCTTTTCAAAGGCGGCCGAGGCGGCGATCAAGCAAGCTGGTGGGAGCATCGAGGTCGTCACCGGATGATCCAATCGGTCCTTACATCGTTCCGGGTTCCGGACGTTCGCGCGAAGCTCCTCTTCACCATCGCGATGCTGGTGATCTTTCGCTTCATGGCGCACGTGCCGGTGCCGGGCGTGAACCTGCAGGCGCTGCGGGATCTCTTCGATGCAAACCAGCTTCTCGGCATGCTCAATTTATTCTCCGGGAGCGGCTTGCGCAACTTCTCGATCGTCGCCATGGGCGTCTACCCGTACATCACCGCGACGATCATCATGCAGCTCCTCATCCCCATCATCCCGCCGCTCGAGGCCCTGTCGAAAGAAGGAGAGTCCGGGCGAGCACGAATCAATCAGTACATGCACTGGGCTACCGTTCCGCTGGCCGGGCTCCAGGGGTTCGGAACGATCCAGTTCTTGAACAGCAGTGGTACACAGATCGTTAGCAATTTCGATCTGGGCGCGCACCCGATCGAGACGCTGGCGATTCTCGCGTCCATGGTGGCGGGGACCATGCTCCTCGTGTGGATCGGGGAGTTGATCACCCAGAATGGCGTCGGCAACGGCGTGTCCATCATCATCTTCGCGGGGATTGTTGCCTCGCTGCCGCAAACGATTGCGCAGGGACTGGTGGCACCAGGCAACGTCGTGCCAGTGATCGTGTTCGGA
Organism: Chloroflexota bacterium; assembly: GCA_035652535.1. Classification (NCBI taxonomy): domain Bacteria; kingdom Bacillati; phylum Chloroflexota; species Chloroflexota bacterium. Next base: position 27,527 of record DASRDP010000161.1, on the reverse strand, counting down.
ATCCTGGGTCTCGTCACGGTGGCGGCGATTGTGTACGTCTACGAAGGACAGCGACGAATCCCGGTGCAGTACGCACGACGGTTGCGCGGAACGCGGTGGTACGGTGGCGGAAGCACGCACATCCCGCTGCGGGTGAACTCGGCGGGAATGATCCCGCTGATCTTCGCGTCGTCCATCATGATCTTTCCTGGCACGCTCGCGAGCTATTTCGTAGGCGTGGACAACGAGATCGTCGCTGGAGTGGCCCGGACGTTCTATGACACGTTCTACCAGGGGAACAGCCTGGTGTACTGGGTGCTTTACTTCATCATGGTCGTGGGGTTCACCTTTTTCTATACGTTGGTCATATTTCAGCAACAGAACATTGGAGAGAATCTCCAGAAGAGTGGGGCCTTCATTCCTGGTATCCGGCCGGGTCGCCCAACCGCCGACTATCTCTATTGGGTGCTCATTCGCATCACCTGGGCAGGCGCGGTCTTTCTCGGTATCGTGGCCGTCCTGCCCTTCATCGCGCGCACATTCATCAACGTCCAGGCCCTTACCCTGTCGAGCACCGGGTTGTTGATCGTGGTCGGCGTGGTGTTGGACACCATCAAGCAGCTTGAAGCTCAGCTCCTCATGCGCAACTATCGTGGCTTCATCCGTTGAGGCGGGCGGGAGGATTGTGTACCTGGTACTAATCGGCGCGCCTGGCGCCGGAAAAGGAACCCAGGCAGTCGGGCTGGCGCAAGAGTTCGGGCTGGCCCACATTGCCAGCGGCGACATGTTTCGCGAGGCGATGACTCGGGGCACCCTCCGAGGGCTGCAGGCGCGGGCCTACGTCGAGCGTGGCGAGCTCGTCCCGGACGATGTCACGACTGCGATGGTCGTCGAGCGATTGGCCCGCGGCGATTGCGAGAACGGAGTCATCCTGGACGGATTTCCGCGCAACGTTGCCCAGGCGCAGGCACTGGACCAAGCCCTCCGCAACGAGAAGAAGCGGGTGGACCTGGCGCTGTACCTCTCCGTGCCGGGCGACGAGCTGCTGCGGCGCCTTTCGGGCCGCTGGCTGTGTCGGAAGTGCCAGGCGTCTTACCACGAGGTCTTCAATCCGCCGGCCAAGCCCGGCACGTGCGATCGATGCGGCGGCGAGCTGTATCAGCGGGAAGACGACACGCGCGCGACGGCCGAGCGCCGACTCGCCGTGTACTTTGAGCAGACCACGCCCGTTATCGACTACTACCGCAACGCGGGAATCCTGGACGAGGTGGACGGCTCGCGGACGATCGCGGAGGTCTCCGAAGCGCTTCGTGACGCGGTGCGTCGCCGCGCGCGGAAGATCTGATAAGATTACTTGGTTGAGTGGGCCAGGTGGGTACACCTGTGCACGACGTTGATTCGATCCCAGTGGAACGACGCGACTGTGTCGTTCGGAGTCTGCGAGATGAAGGTCCATGCGTCCGTCAAACCGCGGTGTGAAAAATGCAAGGTCATTCGACGACACGGCGTTGTTCGCGTGATTTGCGAGAACCCGCGGCACAAGCAGCGGCAAGGATAGGCGCGCAGGGGGCGCGCGCGGCAACGTCGGGGGAATCGGCTGCGCCGTCCAAGAGGAGGGGTTTGATTGGCGCGTATTGCGGGTGTTGACATCCCAAATGACAAGCAGGTTCAGATCTCGCTGACGTATATCCACGGCATCGGCCGAGCGAAGGCCAAAGAGGCAGTGGCCGCAGCGGGAGTCAATCCCGAAACTCGGGTGAAGCAGCTGACCGAAGATGAAGTCTCCCGTCTGCGCGACTACATCGACCGTCACTTTACGGTCGAGGGGGACTTGCGGCGCGAAGTCAACCTGAACATCAAGCGATTGATGGAGATCGGGTGCTATCGCGGGCTGCGGCATCGCCGCGGGCTGCCCGTTCGCGGACAGCGCACCCGGACAAACGCGCGCACGCGGCGCGGGCCTCGACGGACGGTGGCCGGGCGTCGGCGCGCGTCGGCGAAAAAGTAGAGGGCTCGGAGGGAGCAGGTTGGCGGACCGACGGAGGGGCGCACGCCCGAGGCGGCGTGAGCGCAAGCAAGTTCCGCGGGGGAACGCGTACATCCAATCGACGTTCAACAACACCCTGGTCACCATCACTGATCCCGACGGCAACGTGCTCTCCTGGAGCAGCTCGGGCGTGGTCGGGTTCAAGGGATCGCGGAAGAGCACTCCTTTTGCCGCAAGCCAGGCCGCCGAGGACGCAGCGAAGAAGGCGATGGAACACGGGCTTCGGGCCATCGACGTCTACGTCAAGGGCCCTGGCTCGGGCCGGGAGGCAGCCATCCGATCGCTGCAGGCGACAGGACTGGGCATCAGCGCCATCATCGACGTGACACCGATTCCCCACAATGGGTGCCGTCCACCAAAGAAGCGGCGCGTTTAGAGACTGCCCCCAGCCCGGAGGCTCCGTCACCAGCCCGGGTCGTCCTGGCTGGCGCTCGCTTCCGGACCGGCGTGGTTTCCAGGGAGAATGTATGGCACGATACACAGGCCCCGTTTGCCGAATCTGTCGAAGGTTCGGCCTCAAGCTGTTTCTCAAGGGCCAGCGCTGCTTCGGCCCAAAGTGCGCCGTCGAGCGCCGCAAGTATCCACCCGGTGAGCACGGGCAAGGACGGCGCAAGGTGTCCGAGTTCGGTCTGCAGCTGGCCGAGAAGCAGAAGCTCCGATCGATGTACGGTGTGCTCGAACGGCAGTTCCGCACACATTTCGAGGAGGCGGAGCGGCGTCCTGGCATGACGGGTGCCAACCTGTTGTCGATCCTCGAGCGGCGACTCGACAACGTCGTCTACCGCCTTGGGTTCGCCCCATCGCGAAAGCAGGCCCGTCAGCTCGTTCGGCACGGGCACTTCGACCTGAACGGCCGAAAGACGGATATCCCCTCGGCGCTGCTTCGCGAGGGCGACGTGGTCCAGGTCCGACAATCGAGCAGAGAGAACGAGTATTTCCTCGCCGCGAAGGGCGAGATGACCGAGAGTACAGTTCCCCGCTGGCTCTCGCTGGACCCCGAAGCGTTGAGCGGCCGGGTCATGCGTGCACCAGAGCGAGACGATATCGACACGCCGGTGAACGAACAGCTCGTGGTTGAGTACTACTCTCGCTAGCACGCTGCGCTCTGGTGGTTCGGAGCGCGAAGGAGAATTCAACGTTGCAGGAAGAAATTGCATCCACTGCCGTGGAGACGGTGTTCCTCTCGGGGGAGCTGGGCCAATTCGAGATCGAGCCGCTGATCAGCGGGTTCGGTCTGACCCTTGGGAATGCGCTCCGACGAGTGCTCCTGTCGTCACTGACGGGCGCGGCGATCACCGCTATCAAAATCGAGAACGTCTATCATGAGTTCTCGAGCATCCCCGGCGTCCGTGAAGATACGACAGAGCTGATCCTCAATTTGAAGCAGGTTCGGCTGAAATCGTACACCGATGACGCGGTCAGCGTTCGGCTCGAGAGCAGCGGCCCGGGGGTCGTGACGGCGGGCGACATCCAGGTCCCACCGGAGATCGAGATCGTAAACCCAGAAGTCACGCTCGCCACGCTCGACAATGCCGACACCCGCCTCGAGATGATGTTGACGATCGAGAAAGGGCGCGGCTATCTGACGGGCGACGGGCGCGAGGCGCCGTCCATCGGCGTGATCCCGATCGACGCGGTCTTCACGCCCATTCGCCGCGTGAACTACCGCGTGGAGAAGACGCGCGTCGGCGCGCGGACCGACTACGATAAACTGATCCTTGAGATCCAGACCGATGGGAGCATCGGGCCCAAGGAGGCGCTCGCCCAGGCGGCGCAGATCCTCATCGACCATTTCCAGATCTTCGCGCAGCTGAGTGGGACCGTCCAGCGCGTCGAAAAGGCATCGATCGGCCCGGGCGCAATCCCCTCCCGCCTCCAGGACATGCCCATCGAGGTCCTCGACCTCTCGTCGCGAACGTACAACTGTCTCAAGCGCTCGCAGATCACCACGGTCGGGCAGCTCCTCCAGATGAGCGAGGATGAGCTGTTGGGCCTGCGCAATTTCGGGCAGAAGTCCCTGCAAGAGCTGCACGAAAAGCTCGCGCGGCACGGAATCGTGACCACCGCGGATGGCGAGGCCGGGCCCTCGGAATACGACGAGGAAGAAGAGGTCGAAGAGGACGAGGAGCGCTACGCGCGGGTGCGCGGTTATCGCGAATACAGCGACGAAGACGACGAGGGCGAAGAGGACGAGCGCTAGTGAGCGCCGCTGCGTGAGGAAGGTGAAGTCGTGAGACACAGGGTTGGGAAGCGAAAGCTCGGGCGTGACGAGGGTCATCGGAGCGCGCTTCTGCGAAATCAAGCCACCGACCTGTTTCGGTACGAACGGATCAGAACCACCGAGCCCAAGGCGAAAGAGCTGCGGTCGCTGGCTGAGAAGCTGATCACGTTGGGAAAGCGCGGGGACCTGCACGCGCGCCGCCAGATCATCGCGCACCTCTACGATGTCGCCATTGCGAACAAGGTCGTCGACGAGCTGGCTCCGCGATTTGCCGATCGGCCGGGCGGATACGTCCGGCTCATCCATCTCGGACCACGGCGCGGTGACAGCGCGCCCATGGCGCAGGTCGAGCTGGCATTCTAACGGGATGGGAGAGGCGCGCACGGGCGTCCCCGCAGCCTGGTAGGCCGAGCGGCATGGGCCATGTAGGAAGATGCGAACCGTTCGCCTCGACATCGCGTACGATGGAACAGATTTTCGTGGATTCGCGCCCCAGCCCGGCGCCCGAACCGTCGGAGGTCAGTTGGAGACAGTGCTCCAGCGCGTGCTCGGAGAGCCCGTTCGCGTCACGCCGGCGGGGCGCACGGACGCCGGAGTCCATGCCTTGGCTCAGGTGGTGAGCTTTACCTGCTCGTCGTCGATCAGCGGTGCAGAGCTCAAGCGCGCGCTCAATGCCCTCGTCGACGATGACCTGTACGTGCGGGCGGTGTCGGACGCGCCGGACGGCTTCGATGCGCGCCGGAGCGCGCGGTCGCGGGCGTATCGCTATACGATCTGGAATGCACCCGAGCCGAATCTGTGGAAGCGGCGCTGGGTGGAGCACGTGCCCGCGTCCTTGGACGTCGAGGCGATGGACGCGGCCTGTCAGGCGCTGGTGGGAACTCACGACTTCGCGGCATTCCATACCCACAAGACGCAGGATGATTGGCCCCGCAGCACGGTGCGAACCGTGCGCGCCGCGTCCTGGCGCCGGGGAGCAGACGATGGACCAGATGTGCAATTCACGATCGAAGCTGATGCCTTCCTTCGGCACATGGTGCGCACCATCGTCGGCACGTCCATATTGATCGGCCTCGGGAAGGCGCCGCCCCAGGAATTGGCCGAATCGATGAAACAGAAAGAGCGCGCCGGTGCGGGACCTACCGCGCCTGCCCGCGGGCTGACACTGCTTGGGGTCACCTATTCCGGTGATTCCGCTGGGGGATAGGATGGATTCAACGCGTACGTATAGTCCACGGAGCGTGGACGTCCATCACGAATGGCACGTCCTCGACGCGACGGATCGGCCGCTCGGCCGGCTTGCTAGCGAAGTGGCACAGCTGCTTCGCGGGAAACATAAGGCGGCGTTTGTCCCCCACATGGACGTGGGTGACTACGTTGTCGTGGTGAATGCCGCGCGCGTCGGCATCACTGGCAAGAACAAGCCTGTCCAGAAGATGTATTATCGCCACTCGGGCTACCTCGGATCGCTGCGAGCCGTGAGCCTGCAGAAGCTCATGGGGCAGCGGCCCGAGCGGGTAATCGAGCACGCGGTGCGCGGAATGCTCCCGAAGAATTCCCTGGGGCGGGCGATGTTTCGAAAGCTTCGCGTGTACGCGGGCCCGACGCACCCTCACGGGGCGCAGGTCACGAGCGCTGGAGGATCGGAAGCAGAATGATTCGAGGTCCGCGAACTCCCCGAAACGGAACGACCGCCGTTGGTGGACGAAAGACTGCGGTGGCGCGCGTGCTCCTGCAGCCGGGGACCGGGAACGTCATTGTGGGGGGGCGCCCGATGGAGGAGTACTTCCCGCGCCTTCTCTGGCAAAACCTGATCACCCTCCCGCTCCGCATCACGAACACGCACCGGTCCTTTAATGTTCTCGCGAAGGTCACGGGCGGTGGCATCACCGGTCAGGCGGCCGCGATAACCCACGGGATCGCGCGCGCCCTGGTGAAGATCGACGAGGCGCATCGGGTCCCGCTGCGCCAGGCGGGACTTCTCACCCGCGATTCCCGCGCCAAGGAACGGAAGAAGCCAGGGCTGAAGCGGGCGCGCAAGGCGCCCCAGTACACGAAGCGATAACACGCTGCCGGGACCGGCGCCGCGGACTGACTTTGCGCGGCGGGGGCAAAAAGGTTGGCCCCCCGGCGCAAGGGGGGTCCAAGCGTCACGCGGTCCGCGGCTATCGGGAAACCGAAGCCCGATCAGGTCAGCGGGGTCGTCACGGAGGCCCCTGCGCCCCAATAGAGAATTCCGGCGCTGAGAACCAAGAACAGCGCGACGGCGACTACCAGGCTTCGGTCCGCCAGCAGCAAGTCCTCAGGGCTGCCGCCGAGGCCGCGTACGTGCAAGAGGAATAGGTACCGAAACACGCCGTAGAGGGCGATGGGAATCGTGATCATCATCAGGTGGTTGGGCGGCACGTTCTCGGCGGAGAACGTGTAGAGCGAGTACGCCATGACGCTCGCCGTCGCCGTGATGACGATCAGAGTGTCCAGGAACTCAATGGTGTAGTGCTCGAGGGATGGCCGGTGCTTCTCCGCCTCGTCATCCATCTCGGCGATCTCTGCCCGGCGTTTTCCGAGGGCAATCACCAGCGAGCCGAGAACGGTGCACACGTAGAGCCACGGCGAGATGGGGACGTTGACGGCCACGGCGCCGGCCATCACGCGCACGACGAAGCCCGCGGAGATGCAGAACACGTCCAGGAGCACCTCGTGCTTCCACCAGAGAGAATACGAGGCGCTGATGGCGACGTACGACAGACAGACAATGGCAAACGGCACGCCGAGAGCGAAGGCGAGCCCAAAGCCGACGACGAACAGCCCCGAGGAGAGAAGCGCGGCCGCTGGCTTCGAGATTTGCCCCGCCGCGATGGGTCGATAGCGCTTCGTGGGGTGTAGCCGATCCCGTTCGACATCGCGCAAGTCGTTGAATACATACCCCGCGCTGGAAATGCAGCAGAACGCCGCAAAGGCGATCAACACGCGGAGATCGAGAGCTAGGTCCGTGACGTGCAGGGCGTAGACGAGGCCAAAAAAGATGAGGCCATTCTTGAGCCACTGCTTGGGGCGAACCTCACGGACGATCGCGACGGGGAACCGCGCCGAGCGTGAGGGCGTGGGGACGAGCTCGGCGAGCGCGGCTGCACTGGTTGTTCGACTCACTAGGCAGCGCTCCTTGTCTGGATACTATAGGGGTAGGCCGGAGCGGCAATCAACACTGGGTATACTTCGGTGATGGCTCCTCCAACCGCGCGAATCCGCCTCGACGAATTGCTCGTTCGACGAGGACATGCGCCCACGCGAGAAAAGGCGCGCGCCCTGGTGCTCGCAGGTCGGATCCATGCGCGGGGGCTGGCATTCCCCAAGCCGGGTCAGCGCGTTCCCGACGATCTGTCGCTCGATGTCATCCCTGCTCCGACCTACGTAAGTCGCGGCGGCGTCAAGCTCGCGCACGCCGTTACGCATTTCGGAATCGACGTTCGAGACCGCGTTTGCGCGGATATTGGGGCCTCGACCGGCGGGTTCACGGATTGCCTGCTGCAGCATGGGGCGCGGCGCGTGTACGCCATTGACGTCGGATATGGCCAGCTCGACTGGTCGCTGCGCGTCGATCCGCGCGTCGTCGTCATGGATCGGACGAACGCCCGGTATCTGGAACAGCTCCCCGAGCCGGTGAGTCTCGTCGTGTTGGACGCGTCGTTCATCGCAATTCGCGTGCTCCTTCCGGCGGTGGCTCGGATTTCGGACGAGCAAGCCACGCTCATTGCCTTGATCAAGCCACAATTCGAGGTTGGGAAAGGCCGGGTCGGCAAGGGCGGAATCGTCCGCGATCGTCGGGCGCACCGTGAGGTGCTCGAAAGCGTCGCAGAAGCGATCCGACTCGCCGGCCACGCGTTGCTGGGATTGACCGCGTCACCAATCCGGGGCGCGGACGGGAACGTCGAGTTTTTGGCGCACGTGCGCATCGATGGATCAGGCGTGGTTCGACCTTCGGGACCTTGCGTTCGCGAGACGTGGGTGGACGACGAGATCGATCGTGCCCTCGAAGAGGCGCACACCGGCACCATATGACGGCTGCTGAACGGGGGCGCACCTCGAGCGGCCGTGTTGCGCTCGTCTATCAGCCAGCCGTTGAGAAGGCGGTTCCCCTCGTCGAGCGCTGCGTCACGCATCTCGAAGCTTGGGGGCGCGATTCCCTCGTTTTGTCCGTTAGGGAGCTGGAATCGAAGCCGTTGGTTGACGGCGTCGAACTCGTGGTCACGTTCGGCGGCGACGGAACGATCTTGCGCGCGGCGCGCTGGCTGGGCGGTTGGGCCATTCCAATCGTCGGCGTCCAGATGGGCCGCTTGGGCTTCCTCGCGGAGCTGCTGCCCAAGGACTTGCCGACCGCCCTGGAGCCGTACGTTCGCGGGGACTACTGGGTCGACCGCCGCGCCATGCTGCGGGCAGAGGTGATCGACGCGGGCGCGGTGGATCCCTGCTCCAATACGCTATCAAGCCCGCTGGCGCACATCGCTCTCAACGATGTCGTCGTCGGACGCGGTCAATCCCTGCGCACGGTGACGGTCGACCTCGTCATGGAAGGTCGACCGCTGCATTCGTTTCGTTGTGACGGCGTCATCGTTGCGACGGCCACGGGCTCCACGGCGTATTCGTTCGCGGCGGGTGGCCCCGTTCTCGCTCCAGAATCCGCGGACCTGGTTGTGACCGCGATCTGTCCGCACATCACGTCGCTGAAGACCCTGGTCCTGCCGGGCGACGTGCCGCTCCGACTTCAGGTCTGGACAACGCAGCCGGCGGTGATCACGGTCGACGGACAAGTCGACGAATTGCTCGGAGATGGAGCCATCGTGGACGCGCGCCGAGGTGATGAGACGACGCTCTTCGCGCGACGGGGCGCGCGGGGCGATCTCTACAGTCGCATCCTCAGCAAACTGGACTAGCCGGCGGATTCGGGAATGGCAGATCGCGAGCAGGCTTCACCAGCCTCCATCGACGGCGTCGGCTCGGCGCATCCGCGGGCTCTTCTCGTCGAGTTGGCCATGCGCGAATTCGCCATCGTGGACGAGCTGCGCGTCCAGTGGTCTCGCGGGCTCGTCGCCATCACCGGGGAGACGGGCGCGGGCAAGTCGATCATCATCGATGCCCTGGGCGCAGCCCTGGGCGATCGATTGGATTCGAGCTGGCTCCGCGCTGGCGCCGCTCGGTCGTCAGTGGACGCGGTGTTCGCCGGCGTGTCCCGGGAATCCAGCATTGCGCGCGTTCTCTTGGACATGGGGATAGACCCGGATGACGACCAGCTCATCCTGTCCCGAGATGTCCAGGCGGGGCGGAGCATCGCGCGAATCAACGGCCGCAGCGTGCCGTTGGCAACCGCCCAGCAAGTTGGCACCGCCCTCGTCGACGTGCATTCCCAGGCGTCGCATCTCTCCCTTGCTCGTGTCCGCGAGCACGTCGAGCTCCTGGACCGGTATGCGGGGGCCGTGTCCGATCGGAAAGAGATGGCGTCCGCATTCCGCGCCTGGATGGAAGTACGTCGAGAGATCGCACGTATTGAAAGTGGCGAACGCCAGGCGCGCCGGGAGGCCAGCCTGCTGGGCCATGAGGTGAATGAGATCGACGCGGCTGGCATCACCGTCGGAGAAGAAGAAGAGCTCGTCGCGCGCAGGGGACGGCTGCAGAACGCGCTGCGCCTTCGGCAGCTGGCACGCGCAGCCTACGAGGCGCTCCAGGGTAGCGACCAAGCGCCCGGGGCGATCGAGTTGCTCGGCACGGCGGCGAGCCGGATCACCGAGATCAGCAGCCTCGATTCCCAGATCGATGTGGGAACGGATCGCGTCGTCGACGCGGTCGATATGGCGGAAGACCTGGCGCGCATGCTGCGGCGGTACGGCGACGCGATCGAGGAGGATCCCGAAGCGCTCTCCCTCGTGGAGGAGCGCTTGCTGCTGCTATCCGATCTGAAGCGGAAGTACGGCGCGACGCTGGACGATGTCCTCGCATATCGGGACGAGGCAGCACACCGCCTCGCCGAAATCGAGCGCGGCGATGAGCGCCTCGCCGAGCTGGCTTGTGCAGAGCGGGAAGCCCGGGTGCGCGTTGCAGAGGCCGCGGCCGGGCTTTCGGAAAAAAGGCAGAGTGTCGCCCGCGATCTGGAACTCGCCGTTCAGACGGAGCTAGAAGCCCTGGGCATGCCAGGTGCGCTCTTCGTAGTGCAGATTACGTTTCAGCACGACGATCGCGGTGTGACGCCGCCAGGACACGATGCGCCAGTGGCATGCGACGAGACGGGAATCGATCGCGTGGAGTTCTTGATGTCGGCGAATCGTGGGGAGCCGCCAAGACCGCTCGCGCAGGTAGCCAGCGGCGGTGAGTTGGCTCGATTTATGCTGGCGCTCAAGTCCGCGCTGGCCTCCGCGGATGAAACGCCTGTGCTCATTTTCGACGAGCTGGACCAGGGCGTCGGTGGCCGCCTCGGCCACGTCGTCGGCGAGAAGCTGTGGCGGCTGGGACGGCGGCATCAGGTCCTGTGCATCACGCACCTGCCTCAAGTCGCCGCCTATGCCGACGCGCATTTTGGCGTGAACAAGATCGAGGTGCATGGACGGACGGTCACGCGCGTGGCGCGTCTCGAGGGATCAGAGCGCGTGGAGGAGCTGGCGGTGATGCTGGGAGGTCCTGGAGGCGGAAGGGACTTGCGCGACACAGCACAGCGGCTCCTGGATCGCGCCGAGGAGTGGAAAACCGGGAGCGGCGACTGTGCGTAGCTTGCCCTGATGGGTCGCGCTCGACGCCCGCTGACTGTCAGCGCGCGGCAGCCGAAAGGAGGTACTGCGCGCCGACGACCAGGATGACCACGAAGACGACGGTGATGAATCCGAACCAGCGGGTAAGACTCGCACGATCGGCATCTTGCACGATGATGAATGCGCCGAGGACGAATGGCGCCACAAAGATGGCGGCAAAGATGACGATAACGAAGCCCATTCTTCTCTACTGACCTTGCACGTTGCGGATGTACCGAACGAGCGTCCAGCGCTGATCGTCTGTGAGAAGGTCGCCGAAGGGCGGCATGTTGCCCACTCCGTTGGTGAGGATCCAGTACAGCTGTCCGTCGGTGCGGTTGCGTGCGCGGGCGTCGCGGAAGTTGACCGGCGGGACCGCCCCGGCTGCGGAGAAGCGATCGGCAACCGGGCTCTGCCCGTCGGCGTTTTGTCCGTGGCACGCAGCGCAATTCACCGCAAAGATATTCTGCGCCCTCTCGAGCGTCTGCGCGTTGGCAGGGACCGGATTCTGCAGGTCCGTTGCTTCGTCGAACGTGAGGGCGGGTGCGCGGCCGCTGACCGGTACGGCGCCGACAGGGGGGGCAAGGCGATTCGGTTCCTGGAGCTTCTGGGACGGTTGAAAGTGCATCTCGCGAAAAAGATCCACCGAATACGCCCCGGGTGTGCATGCAGCCAGCGTGATGCCGACACCGACAGCCGCGGCGGCAAGGGAGGCGCGGGCGGCTCGAGCGCCTGACGGCAGCCCCCAGAAGTGAGACAACGCGTCCGAAAGCATCTGCACGACGGCTAGGTCCTTGCGCCGGAGCGCTGGCTGACGATGTCGATAGCGCCGGCATCGCGCATCGCCCGTTCGACAGCATCGAGGCGTCCATCGGCACGCGTCACAAGCAGCCCGATGTACCCTTCGCTGATTCGCGGGTCGTAGGGCGCACTTGTGAAGTCGGGCAGCCGGGACTCGAAGATGATCCCCAGCACGGTAAAGAGGATCGCGCCCAGCATCGTGCCCTCATACATGACGTTGACCATGGGGGGCACCGAGAGAATCGGCTTGCCGCCGGTGACCAGCGGATACGCCATCTGCGTTCCGATCGTGATCAAGAGGCCGACGGAAAACCCGCAAACGCCACCCATGAAAGGGAACACGTAGAGCCGGTGTCGCTCAGGCTCCTCGCCGAACGCGCCGTCCGGATACGGAACGTCTGTATAGGTCTTGATGTTCGAGCCGGGGATTCCCGCGGCCCGCAATCCGTCGATTGCATTGGCGACCTGATCGGGGTCGCGAAACAAGCCAAGCAGGTTTCCGCCGACGGATGTTGCCATTTGCTGACCTCCTCTACGGGGCTGGAAAGACGCCGGTCACACGCGAGCGCTGTTCGACCGATGACCCGCGCCGCGGATCCAACGCGCGAAACGATTCCGGGGGACGGCTTCGCTGGTTGCGGGTCATTCGCGAATAATCCCAGGAACGGTGACTCGTCCAACCCGGACTGTCTGTTTCAGGACCTGACCCTCTTTGATGTCGAAGAGCGGAATGATCGGGAAGAACTTCGAGAAAAGAAGGATGCCAAGGCTCACGAGGGCGAACGAGGCGGCCACCAAGATCACCTCGATCGGCTGGACGGAATACACGGGGATCCACATGAACGGGAACGGCCGCTTTTCCGATACGGGCGGGACGATGATGATCCAGCGCTCGAGCCACATCCCCACATTGGCGATGATCGACGTCACAAACATCAGCGGGATGTTTCGCCGCACTTTTTTGAATACCCAGAAGCTCATGGGGATGATGTATCCGCACAATAAGAAGACCGGGAAGATCACATTGAAGGGCGGCTCGAAGACGCGGAGCTCCCAAACGGCGAGTTCATCCGGTTCGCGCCCCGCGATGCCGAAATACATGTCCATCAGGAAGAAGAAGGCCCAGGTGTTGACCACCACGATGAGCAGCCTGCCCAGCGCGTCGAAGTGGTCGGGCGTAATGTAGTCTTCCAGATGGAACACCCATCGGAGGATCGCCATGAGCGTCGCCACCGCGGAGACGCCAGAGTGAACGGCCCCGATAACGAAGTACGGCGGGAACACCGTCGAGTGCCAGCCCGGCGTAATCGCCATGGCGAAGTCCCACGACACGATGGAGTGGACGGAAACGAAGACCGGGAGGATCAATGCTGAAAGGAGGATCCCCGCGATGGTCTGGAGCTGCCACTGGCGCTTGGTGCCCCGGAAGCCGAGGGACACGATGGTATAAAACGGCCGCCGCCAGCCCGTCGACTGCTCGCGCGCGATGGCGAGGTCGGGAATCAACGCGATGAAGATGAACATCGCGCTCGACGACAGGTAGGTGAAGATCGCGCTCGGGTCCCAGATCAGTGCCGACCGGACGTCGGGGAAGATCCCCCGGGAGAAGTCGTATGGGAACACCCAATAGGGCACGCGCCACGGCCTGCCCGTATGAATGAGCGGGAACGTGGCGGCGGTGGCGAGCGCGAAGACGGTCATGACCTCCGCGGCGCGGGTCACGGGGCGCCGCCACTCGGCCTGGGTCAACCGTAAGATCGCGGAGATCATGACGCCGGCGTGGCTGATACCAACCCAGAAGACGAAGTTGGTGATCAAAACGCCCCAATACTGTACGTAGGTGTATCCGAGGAGCGTCAGCCCGAACCACAGCATCAGGATGAATGAGATCACGCCCGCGCCGAAGATCAGTCCGAGGCCGATCGCTGCGCCCCAGAACCAGAGCGGCGTCTTCAGCGCAAAGTTCAGCAGATCCGCGTTGATCTTGGGCGCTGCCAGATCACGCCGTTCCTGCATTGGCCCCCCTCATTGTGTGGTTCATTTTCGTCCTCGAAACCGCTTTCCGTGCTGGCGTCCATGCTTTCGGGCGGCTAGCGTGGCTTCGCAACGACCCCCACCTCGGTTCTTCCGAATCGTCGCTCGGCCCGGAGCAAGAGCGTCGTTTTGTACTCCCACAGAGAGATGGGCGGAAGCACGCGGAGCGCTGCGATGTATAGCAGGCCCAGCGCTGCGAGGGCGCCCACGATGATCGCGATGTCACCGACCTGCGGAGGCCGGATCGGTGGATACGTCGTGATCTCCTGTCCAACCGGCCCTGCGACGGACCAGGAAGCGACATAGATCCGTACCCGATCGACAAAGTTCCCGATGACGATGATCAGTCCCACGAGGGCTGGCCCCATCGCGCTCTTTCGAATCGGGTTCCAGATCAGGAGGACAAAAGGAGCGATAAAGTTGAGCACGAAGGAGCCGACCATGAGGGGAAGGAACGGGCCGAGCATCAACGTCCCGATGAGGCCGATCTCCTCCGGAGTTCGCCCGTACCAGATGGGCAGAAACTCCGCCCATGTGAAGTAGAAGAAGAGGAGCGTCAGCCCGAGCAAAATCTTCGAAGCGCCCCAGAAGGGGTCGATTCCGATGTAGCGCTCGAGCCCCGCCACGCGCCGAAGCACGAGCGATATGACGAGCGCGGTGCTCAGCCCCGCCTGCAGGCCCGCGACGGCGTGGTATGGAGGCATGAGGGAGCTCTTCCAACCCGGCACGAGCGCCATTCCCAGATCGCTGACCACAAAGAGGTGAACGTACGGGAACCACATGAGGTAGAAGCCGCCGAGGAGGATGATTCCGGTCGACAGGACGGCCCACTGGCGCCCTCGGCCATGCCAACCGAGAGCCAGGATGCCCGCGAGGCGGCTGCCGTGTACGTCTCGAGCCGCCGCGAGGTCGGGCAGGGATCCGACGTAGATGATTGCGAGGCCAGCGACGGTCAGGAGGAGGATGGCGATCGTGTCCCACACGAAGGGGGCGCCGGGCCATGTTTCATTCGCGTTCCAGATACTCACCCGGCCCCGCCAATCGGGCAGCGCCAACAGGAGCACGATGAAAAGCGGCGTCGTTACAATCCCTGAGATGCCGAGGAGGTCGCTAGCGCGACGGATCGGGATGGCCCAGTAGCCTTTGGCAAGGCGAGACGCGAACGACAAAATGGGCGCGGCTTGCGCGGTGGACACGAGGAATGCGAGCGTTGCCGCGGCGTAGCCCCAGTTGGTGAGCGGCTGCGGACCACTCGCGGCCATGATCGACAGCCGAACGGCGCCCGCGGCTGCCAACAGCACGAGCAAAATAAATGCGAGCCATACCCCGCCGGTTGCGCGAAGCCTGCCGAGGAGGTCGTGGGTAACTTCCTCCGGCGTCTGGATCGCCGCGTGATGGTTGGCTGCTTCAGTCATCTTCATCCAGTCTCGAAATGTCGAACGCTACCGTCAGCTCCGAGATGGCGAACGCTACCGTCGCGCCGCGGGCGTCTCCGCCGCGTTTGGGTCGACTTTTTTCAGGTACACGACGACCGGCTCGGTGCCCAGTTCCCCCAGAAGCTGATAGCTCCGCTGATCCCGGGCCAGGCGATTAATTCGGCTGTTGTCCTCTTTCCAATCGCCGAACACGAGCGCGTCAGTGGGGCATGCCTGCGCGCACGCTGGCTGCACGTCGCCGTCGCGGATCAAACGGTTCGAAAGTTTCTCGTTCCGCTTCGCGTGCATGATGCGGTGGATGCAGAAGGTGCACTTCTCGATCAAGCCCTTCACGCGGACCGTCACATCGGGATTGAGCTGGGAACCGAGAGGCTCCGGCCAATCGGCGTCTTCAAAGTTGAAGAATCGCACGTTCCACTGGCAGTTGTTCGCGCAATAGCGCGTCCCCACGCAGCGGTTGTAGACCTGAACGTTCAGGCCGTCGTTGCTGTGATAAATGGCGTACACGGGGCACACAGGCTCGCACGGCGCGTTCTGGCAGTGCTGGCAGAGCACGGGCAGGAAGCGCGCCTTGACGCTCTTGGTGTCCGTCGTGCCGTCGGGGAGCTTCTTGATCTCCCAGTAGCGCTCGACCCGGATCCACTCTTTGGAGCGGTGTTGGAGGAAGTGCTGCTCATCGTTAATGGGGACGTTGTTTTCGGCCTGGCATGCCACCACGCACGCCTGGCATCCGGTGCATCGATCGATGTCGACGACCATCCCCCACTGGTGCGGGCTCTCGCCCGCTGGGTTCTGGACTGCACCCGGAGGCGGCTCAATCTGCGCCATGCATCCTCCTGCTCGGCCCCACAAGGCGTGACGCGCGGAGGCGGCGCATCACGGTTCCCCTCGGGTGATCTCGATGACTTCTTCTCCCGGCAGCTGCACGGGCACGACGTTGCCTTCGAATTTCGGAATATTGACGTGGCGCCCCGTCTTCGTCAGCCTCACGCGGGTTGCCCCGTATGCGAAAGCCCCCGTTGTTTGATCGGTCAGCGGCGCGAGGAGATCGAGCGGGTTGACACCGCGCATGTTGCCGTCCCGGGACCCGTACCGCGTGTAGTTTGTGTGGCCCTGGCCCATGGGAATGGCGAGAACGTTTCGCTGCGCGGCGGGCGTGATGTACGCCGGAACTTCGAGCCTTCCCCCGTCCCGCGACTCGATGGCGACGATGTCCCCTTCCTGGATCCCTTTGCTCCGCGCGTCGTCCGGATTGATCTCGACCCACGTTTGCCACGTGGCGCTCGTGATGGGGTCCGGCGTCGCCTGCAGCCAGGGGATATGGGCATACTCGCCGGCGCCCAGCGTGTGGTGCGGAAACGCGACGAGCGAGTACGGGTAGCTGCTATCACCATCGAACTGCGCCGGCTGCACCGCTGAGAAGCCCTGGACTGACGGCGCTCCCGGGGACCCGCCAGTCCGCGACTCATCCCACCAGCCGCCCTGCTGGAGCAGCTTGTTCCAGAAGCGCTCGAAATCCGCGTCTCGAATGTTCCCGCGCTGTTCTTGCTGGAGCGCTCGAGCGCCGTCCCGAATCGCATCGCGCAGGGTATCCCATGGGAGCGCCGCGGCAAACGGCCCTCCGAGCTCACCACCCACCGTTAGGAGGACGTCCCACACGCTTCGCGTGTCGTACAGTGGGCGAACGACTGGCTGCTGCACGGTCACGACCTGGAAGCCAGGTCCTGGATCGGGGATGTCGTCGCCCCAATCTTCGAGCGGCAGATGCGACGGAAGGACCAGGTCGGCCAGGGCCGTGGTCTCGTCCATGAAGCTGGAGAAGCTTACGATAAACGGCGCACCCATCAGCGCCTCGCGAAATTGCAGCGCGGACGGGAGCCCGTGCACAGGGTTCACGTTGTGAAGCAACACGGCCTGCGTCTGGCCAGACCGAAGCTGCCCGGCGAGGGACTGCCAGTCGGCCAGCCGGCTCGGCGCCGATGGCGCCGGCAGGCCCTGGATCGCGGGGGGTGGGTTGAGCATCACCCCGCCCTGTTGGCCGACATTGCCGACCAGGAGGTTGAGGGCGAGGATCGCGGTCAGCGCGTCTGTGCCGTTGGTTTGCGCGCCCGCGAGCCCACCACCAATGGCGATGCTCGGACGCTGGCTGGCGAACTCGCGCGCGAGCCGTCGAATGTCTTCCGCGGGAACCCCGGTCTGCTGGGACACGCGGTCGGGCGTGTAGGCGTCGAGCCCGCGGGCGCCGCCCAGGGCTTGCACGCCATTCGGGTCACCCAGGCCTTCGGACATGATGACCTGGGCCATTCCCAGGGCGAGCAACCCTTCCCCACCGGGGGGGACCGGGACCCACTCGTCCGCGTTGGCCGCGGTCATCGAGAATCGGGTGTCGACGTGAACCATGTGTCCGCGCGAACGGCTCTGCTTCGGCGAGAACTGATTCAGTCGGTAGTTCCCCTGGCGGAAGATGCCGTATTGGGTGCCATAGTGCACCGGCGAAAGCCACGTGCCGAGCCAGTCCGCGCCAAAGGAGAGAACGTAGCGCGCGTTCTGGATGTCGAATCTCGGCAGGGTAGCCTGGCCGAACACGCGCCGGACTGCCTCGCGGAAGGGCGCTTCATTGATTGTCTCCAGCGTCAGCCACTGGGCGCCCAATGTTCGCGAGAAGCGATCGGCGATGAGGGCGCGGTGGCCCCGGAGCGGCGGCGTCAGAAAGGCGACGTTCCGCCCCTGGCCAGCCTGCTGGAGGTTCCCGATACGGGTGACGAGGACGTCGAGGGCATCATTCCACGAGACGGGGCTGAAGACGCCGTGGCCTCGCGGGCCGGTCTGTCGGAGCGGCGACTCGATCCGATCCGGGTGGTATTGCTCCTCAACCGCCGCGAGCCCGCGGGCGCACATCTTGCCGAAATTCACGGGATGGTCTGGATTGCCGTCGATCTTCTTGGATCTGCCCTCCACCACCCGAACGACAGCTCCACAGCCGGCGCCGCACTGCTGACAGCCGGTGGCGTACATATTCTCGAAGGCCGTGAGAACGTCGTTCGAGACGCTGACCCGGCTTTGCCCCTCGTATTCCGAGGTTGGGGGCGGCGCGCAGCTCGCGAACATCACGGCTCCTGCCGCGGAGGCGGCAGAGCCCAGCAAGAACTGGCGGCGAGTCAGGCTCAATCCAGGCGGGGGCGCGTCCTGGCTGCGCCGCTCCTCACGTCCCATGGCGCATACCCCTCGTCGTCACTTGTGACACGTCGCACACTCCGTCGGCGCGCCATTGTCTCGGTGGCAGCCGACACAATCGCCCATGTTTAGCGGTCGGACCTGCACGACCTGGCTCATGCTCCCCACGTCGCCGTGGCACGTCGAACATTGGAAGCCCGCATTGATGTGCGCCTCGTGGAGGAAGCGCACGTGATCGGGAATTCGATGGACGCGCTCCCAGTTGACCGGCTGCTGCTGTTGCCACGCCTGTCGAATCTTGTCGAGCGAGTCCTGCGCTTCGGCGGTCGTGAGCGATGCGTTCGACGCGGTCGTCGAGGCGATGACCTGGTGGCAGAACATGCACTGCTGCACATCCGGATACCCGGCCGTCGCCCCGATCGCGGTCGTTCGATGGCAGAAGGTGCAATCAAGGCCGGCGGTTTGCACGTGCACGCTGTGGTCGAAATGGATCGGCTCCTTCGGCGCGGGATGCGGAATGCTCGCCAGCATCGGAGGAGCAAGGACGGTAATAAATGCGATAAGGGCGGCGATACCGACGGCGGGTACGGCTACGAGGACGAGCCGTCGGAGGCCGATCAGCATCTAGATCGCAAACCGCGGGTAGAACTGCATGATCACCGCTACAAATCCCGCGATGGAAACCGAAAATGCAACGATCGTCAGCGCGGCCGATACTGCGGAAATCGGATAGAGAATTCCACGCAGGCGTTCGGCGCCTGGCGGAAGGTCTCCCGAGCCGACGAGCGACGGAATGACGGCGTGGGCGAAGAGAAACGAGATTGCGGTATTCACGACCAGCCCCACGAAGAGAACGAGAAACCGGAGGCTCGAGCTGAGGCGCAGCCATTGATCGGTACTGAGAATGACTGGGTCCATGAAGCTCCCTGTCTCCGCCCTTGAAGTTGCCCGCGAGTCGTCCTGACGGTCCGGGCGCGTGCTTCACCCACCCCCGGATGTTCGACGATCTCGAAGTTTTGTGCGATATCGTTCCCTGAGTGCCCAGCAAACCTAGGCGTTATGTTTGAGCTGGAACAAGGATTCTGCCCTTACCGCCCGCGGCACATCGCCACCCGGACGGGTACCCGTTGAGGGCCGCGTCATTCTGCACCATGCGCAAGTCGGTGCGCAACCAGCGCTCGAACGGTTCCCCTCGGCATGGGGCGGCACGCAGCGGTGTAGTAATACGGCGAGCTCCCTTTCGGATTACGGGGGCGGTTCGTCCCCTGGCTGGCTACTGCTCTGGATTGAACGGCTGGCTGTACAGGAACGCCGTCAGATTCTCGGCATCCGCGTCTGTCATGTTCTGCAGCTTCGGCATCTTCGCGTTTGGCTTCTGGGATGGCGGGTCCATGATCCACGCTTTCATCTGCTCAGGCGTGTTTTGCAGGGCGTTGTCCGCCAGCGTCGGTCGGAGCGAGACATTCGTGAGATTCGGCGCGCCGGGATAGATGCCGGAGCTGACGTTTCGAAGCGTGTGGCAGCTTGCGCAGCCGCTAGGAGGATAGAACTTGCTGTCTGTGAAAAGCTGGCGCCCGATGTTCGGGTCGCCGGGCACGTTTGGATCGGCGTTCAGGGATGCCGCGGAGAGGTTAGGACCGAGGTGGATGGCCGGATTCGGTCCGGGGCTGGGGGTGCAGCCGCTGAGGAGCGCGAGCCCCGTCAGGAGAGCGGCCAGCGTCCCGCGAATCCTCCTGTGTGCGGTGGGCTGCCGTCCCGAAGTCGAGGAGCCGGTTGACAGCCGCATACCAGGTCTATGCATCCAAACCTCCGGGGCACTGTTATAGCAGGGATGCGAGACCATCCGCTACCGGCGACGGCGGCCTTCGAGGGGCGTGGTAGAATCCGAGTCGGGGCGCGCACGCGCCCATCTTCTTGGGGCAATACACCGTGGTCGACCTCGCAGCCGACGTCGCGGCGGCGCTTCGGGCCGAAATCCCCGACGAACGGATCGTCGCCGATCGAAACGCCCTCGCCGCCTATCGCGGGATCGCCTGGGGCGTCGCGGAATCGAAGCTCCCCCTTTCCCGCCCCATCGCTCCTCCGTTGGTCGCTGTGCAGCCTCGGAACGTGGCGGACGTGTGTGCCACCCTGCAGGTTGCGCGGACCCTGGGAGCCTGCGTCGTTCCGTACGGCTCAGGCACGGGCGTTCAGGGCGGCGCATCGCCGCTGGAAGGCTCCATCGTGATCGACCTCGGCCGCATGGATGGCATCCGGTCGATCAGCCGGAAGGATCGGTCCGCTCGGGTGGAGCCTGGGGTCTTGCTCGGTGCCTTGGATGCGGCCGCCAACGAGCATGGATTGATGGTCGGACACGATCCGTGGAGTCAGCCGATTGCCAGCGTGGGTGGCGCTGTATCCACCAACGGAGTCGGATATCTGGCTGGAAAGTACGGCCCCATGGGCAGCCAGGTGCTCGGGCTCGAAGTGGTGCTCGCCGATGGATGCGTGGTTCGAACGAAGGCGGTGCCGAAGGCGTCGGTCGGCCCCTCGCTGCAGAGCCTGTTCATCGGCGCGGAAGGCGTCTTTGGCGTCATCACAGAAGTGGACGTTCAGCTTTTTCCTGTCCCAGAGCGCCGGGAGCTGTCCGGATATCGCTTCGCGAACTTCGAGGCCGGCCTGCGCGCCGTCGTCGACATGTTCTCGGTCGCCCTTCGTCCCTCGATGATCGATTTCGAGGAGGACGAGCCGGCCCGGGGCACGCTCCGCCTGGGGTCGCTCGTCGACCTGCCGTCGCCGATGTACCTCGCCTTCGAGGGCTTCGCCGAGGAGGTGGCGGCGCAGCGGGCGCGCGCGGACGAGATCTGTCTGGGCCACGGTGGGGCTCGCCTGGATCCGACTGAGGTTCAGGAGTTCTGGGACACGCGTCATTCCTCCGCCGAGCGCTGGGTTCGCGAACGGCGCGCCGACCCTCTGGGCGTGGCGCAGACCCATCGCGTGCGGAGGTGGACGAGTGCGTACGTGAACCTGAGTCTGCCGGTCTCGGCAATCCTCGAATTTCGCCGCCGCGCCGCGGCCGCCCTCGCTCCGTGTCGGCTGGCGGTGAAGGCGTCCGGTCTTTGGGGGATGCCCGAGCTGTACTCCGTGCGGTTTGAGCACCAGTTTCCGGACGATCCGCGAGCCCCGGATGAGCTCGATCGCGGAACAGACCTCGGCCTGCAAATCGCGCAGGAGCTGGGCGGGTCGATGGAGTACTGCCACGGCGTGGGGGTACGTCTATCCCACCTCATGGCATCGGAGCTGGGCACCGGTCTGGAGCTTCTCCGGCGACTAAAGCAGACGTTAGACCCGAACGGGCTGCTCAATCCGGGGAAGCTGGCGCTGTAGGCGACAGGGCTACTGGAGCAGGTACTCGAACTTGGGCCGCTCTTCGTGGCCCGCGATTCGCTCGATTGTCCGGCGCAGGGCGTCCACCGCGTCGTCTCCGAGACGGAGCGCGACGAGCGAGCCCAAGACGAATCCCAAAGCCGTCCCCACCGCCACGCCGAGGGCGAAGAGTTGCTCGCGCTTTGGGTCCATTGTCTCAATCCCTTCTGTCACTGGACTCGAACGACCGGGAGCGCGTGCGACCATAGCTCCTCGAGCTGGTAGTAATCGCGTTCAGCGGGCGCAAAGACATGCACGACGACGTCGCCGTAATCGAGGAGCACCCATCCCGATGCCGGCGTTCCTTCCTGGCGCAGCGGGCGAAGATGCCAGGTCGTCCGCAGGGAATCGATGATTGCGTCGACGATGGCGGTGATCTGGCGTTCGCTGCTTCCGCTGCAAACCACGAAGTAGTCCGCCAGCAGCGAGATGCGTCTCAGGTCGAGAACGACGATGTCGCTCGCCTGCTTGTCTGAAGCGATCTCGACGATCTGCTTCGCGACGTCCAGTGCCTCCAGTCGCGCCGCTCCCGACTCACTCGCCCGTTGCATGGGGTGCCGAACAACCGCTCACGCTGAGTCCGTCGACGGGCGCGTCGCACCACGACTCGCCCACCGCGGGCGGTGTCCGAGCGTTCTTCAGCATCCCGCTTAGGATTATATCCCTCACCACCGGACGCACTCCCGGAGGAGGCTGGTCCTGTGATCGTGCTGTGTCTAGTGGATGCTGGTTCCACGATCGACATGTAGAAAAAACCTGGCGTCAGTCGTTACACTTTTGCGCTTCAACCGTAACCACACGGTGATCTTCCAGCTTCGGAGACACATCCATGAATCGAGGACCGAGTATCGTCGCGAGCGTCGCCATCGTCGCGGCGATGATCGCGATGAGCATGTGGGCCTGGATGCACCTGCCGCCGGGCGCGCGGATCGCCGTGCACTGGGCCTCCAACGGTACACCCGATCGTTACGCGTACAAAGTCCAGGCGCTGCTGCAGCTTCCGATCGTTGCGTGCCTCGTATCCGTGATATTCGCCGCCGTGCCCAGGGCGCTATCGGGACGGTTGACTCGCGGTGCGCTGTGGGGAATCAGTGAGGAAACGTATGCCGGCATTTGGGCGGGCATATGGGTGACGTGTCTCCTCGCTATCTCGGGAAACCACGCGGTCACGGTGTTGATGGCCGCGGGCGCTGCTCCTGCGATGGTCGTGCAAACAGAGATCGGCATCCTGTTCATCATTCTGGGCAGCTACCATTTGGGGAACGTGCAGCGAACATCTTTGCTGGGCGTGCGCACGCCGTGGACTCTGGCGAGCGATCTCGCGTGGACGCGGAGCCAGCATATGGCCGGCCGTGCGCTCATCGCTATGGGACTATCGGTCGTATTTCTCGCGCTCTACGGGAATGAGCTGCTGCTGATGGGTGGCTTCGTTGGCTGGGTGGGCGTCTTTCTGGCCGGGGTTATGGCCTATTCGTACCGCCTCTGGAGGCTGGACCCGCGCCGTCGGGTTGCGGAGGAGTCGTAGCGGCCACCGTCAACCACGCGGAGGGGCCGCTTCCAGCATTGGGTCGACCGCGCAATCCCACCCGATCCATTCTCCGCCGCCGACCCACACTTCCTTCTTCCAGATGGGGACGATCTCCTTCAGTCGGTCGATGGCGTATTGACAGGCGGCGAAGCCCTCGGCGCGGTGCTCTGTCGCCACGGCGATCGCCACAGACGCTTCGCCGAGATCCACCCGCCCGACGCGATGGCGCACGGCGATTCGGCTCGTGCCCCACCGCTCGCGGATCTCCTCCGCGATTTGCTCGAGCTTGCGGATCGCCATCTCGGGATACGCTTCGTACTCCAGGTATTCAACCTCTCGCCCGCGCGATATCCGCCGAGCCGTTCCCAGGAATACGGTAACGGCGCCGCAGTCCGGCGACCCGACGAGGCTCGCGATTCCGTCGGCCGTCAATTCGTCTCGTGTGATCTCGAAATGGCCGCTGCCGCCGCTGACCGGAGGAATGACCGCAAGCTCATCGTTCGGGCGAATGGGATGGTTGGCGTCGACGTACTCGAAGTTGACGCTGACTCGCGCCCCTGGAAGCTCGCGGAGCTGCGGGTAGCGGGCCTGGATTGCCCGCGTCAACATGTCCACGGTGGCGTTCTCGGGGAGCTCGATCTGGAGGGTGTTGGCGCCGACGACCTCACGAATCGATGCGAAGAGTCGCACGGAGAGCATCATCGCCTCACGCCTCGCGCGGCCTCATCGGCGGGCTCGGCCACTCACGCCTTTCCCTCGCCGCCCTTTTCGGTGTCATCGATGTCGAGGGTATTGATGAACTGGCGAAAGACGGAGAGCTTTTCCTCGTCGATCGGCGTGCTCTCCTCGCGCTCTTTACCTTCGCCCTCGGCTTCGCCTTCTCCGTCGAACACCATCCCGGCGGAGTCGAGTACGCGCTCCTCGACGAAAATCGGCACCTCCGTGCGAATAGCGAGCGCGATGGCGTCGCTGGGCCGCGCGTCTACCTCCACGCTTCGACCGTCCTGTTCGAGGATGAGCTTGGCGAAGAAGGTCTCGTCGGCGAGGTCGTTGATGACCACGCGCTCCAGTCGCGCCCCGAGCGCGGTGATCGCAAGCCTCAAGAGGTCATGGGTGAGGGGGCGACTGACTGGGACCTTTTGCATCGGAATGGCGATGGCATCCGCCTCAAAGTGCCCGATCCAGATGGGAAGGTACCGGCTCGAGTCTTTTTCCTTCAGCATCACGACGCGCTTGTAATTCGCCATGTTCACACGGATGCTTTCGACAAATACCTCGATCAAGTTCCCAGCTCCTTAGGATTCGAGGCGGCAGAAGCGGCGACGACCCCCGGACGCGAGGGGTCAGACAATTGTATCATCGGCCCGGTGGCCCCGCTAGAACGCCGGCGGGGCGCGATGCGCCCGGCCGCCGATCAGTACGGAGGCTCGATTTCGCGGTCGTCGGCGGGCGACTTCGCCCGGGCAGGCCGTTGAATGGTCGTCCCATTGGGCGCAGGCGGCGGGGGCGACGGCGCCGGCCGGCTGACCGACTCCGTCGGGGTTGTGGTCGGCCGCTCGGGCTCCAGCTCGCGCTGGATTTCCGATGTGACTTCCGTGCTGAGGCGTCGCACCTCGCGCACGGCCCGGGCCACCTGTTGCGCGATCTCCGGCAGCTTCTCGGGGCCAAAAATGACCAGCGCCAGCACCAGGATGACCACGAGCTCCATCGGCCCCATTCCGAGAAAGTTCATCGCGCTCTCCTCAACGGCTCGATCGCTCCCGCCTCTAAGTGTAGAGCCGAGGCGTTCGGCAGTGCATCGCGCACGGCATCAAAGGATGTCACCGTGAGGAGCGTCTGCCCGCTCGCGGCGGCCACGCGCAGCACTGAGGCCTGTTTTTGTTGATCCAGCTCGCTCAGCACATCGTCCAGGAGAAGGATCGGGCGCGCACCGGTCGCCCCGCTCATGAGGTCCAGCTCGGCAAGCTTGAGGCTGAGGGCCGCGAGGCGCTGCTGGCCCCGAGACCCAAACGTATTCAGGTCCACCCCGTCGACAACGAACGCGAGGTCATCCCGGTGGGGCCCGACGAGGGACATGCCCAGAATGCGCTCGCGGGGCGCGGCGTCTTCCAGGGCCCTGCAAAACGCGGCGTGGATACGACCGAGCGCATCATCCCCCTGGGCCGGAAGGTTGTGGAGCGGCTCGGCTTGCCCGTCGGCGATCCCCGGTCGGTACGTGATCTGTAGGTGTTGGCCCCAGCCTCCGAGATCACGAAACCAGCTATCCGCCCGTGCGCCCAGGGCGGCAACCGCGCGCGCTCGCTCCTGCAACAGGAGCGCGCCATTACTCGCCAACTCTTCGTCCCACACGGACAGCGACGAATCTGGCCGCCCGTTCTCGCGGACGCGGCGAAGGAGCGCATTTCGCTGGATCAGGACCTTGCCATACCGCTGCAAGGTCCGCAGGTAGCGCGAGCTGATCTGCGCGTTCATCACGTCGAGATATCGACGGCGCCCGCTCGGCGGTCCGTCCACGAGCGCAACGTCATCTGGCGCGAAGGAGACGACGTTGATCTCGCCCACGAATTCGAGGGCCCGTCGGGGAACCCCGTTGAGCCGAAAAGCCTTCGTCACCGTGGGCGCGGCGCCATCGGCCTCCGCGACCCGGAGGATTACGTCTGCCCGTACGTCTCCGCGCTCATGGGCAACGATCGCGCTGATCTTGCCGTACGCTTCGAGTGGATTCCCTTCGTTCCGTGCGCTGTCGAGAATGGCCCAGTTGATCAGCTCGCGGTCCGAACTCGCCCGCGCGGACTTCGTCGTTGCGAGCAACTCGACCGCTTCCAGAAGGTTTGTCTTCCCTTGGGCGTTTCGCCCCTCGATAATTGTCGGACCGTCTTCGAGGGTTAACGCTAACCGTCGAAAATTGCGGTAGTTTGTGAGCTGAACTGATTGAAGATGCACAGAGAAATTGTACCGTGGGGCCGGATGGTCCCCGTCGGTCCTCTTCGAGCGCCGGTCGTTATAATGGAGGACGGCGAACTCGATCGTGCTCGCGACATTTCATGACCACAGGGAAATTCGATGACGCCCCGCACCGCAGAGCACGATCCGCGTGCGACGCGCGCGGGGCGCGCTGGCGCCGGAATCGCCCTCGTCGTCCTCCTCGCGATGGTTCCGATCGTGGTGGCGTGTGTCGTCCCACGCGTCGCGCCGACTCCGGAGGCGCCGCAACATCAGGAATCCGCGGGAGCGCTCGACTGGCCCGATGATGGGCGGACGCCAGTGGCTTCCGACGATGCTCGGACGCCGATAGCCTTCGACGGGACCGGTGACTTTCCATCGTTCCCGCTGCCAGATGGGGAGCCAGCCCCGCTCGGCCCTGCGCTTTTCCGGTCCGGTTTCTCCAACCCATTGCCCCCCAGCCCGGTATGGGACCCACCCGGGCAAAAGCGTGTCGGGATTCAAGCCGGCCACTGGAAGACCAGCGACGTGCCGTACGAGCTCCGAAACTTGTCTCCCGGCACCTCCGCTGGGGGCTGGCAGGAGTGGGAGGTGAACCTCCTGATCGCCAACAAGGTGAAAGAGATCCTGGAGGACGCGGGCGTAGCGGTCGATCTTCTTCCATCAACGGTGCCGATTCGCTATCGCGCCCACGCGTTCGTCGCGATCCACGCCGACGGCGACGCGAACGGCAGCTACGCGGGCTATAAGATCGCGCGATCGGGCTTCAGCTCGATTCCCGACGCGGACGATGTGTTCGTCGATACGCTGTATCGTGAGTACGCGACGACGACAGGCCTTCCGCGCGACTCGGACGCCCACATCAGTCGGCGGATGATCTACTATTACGCGTTCAATACTCGCCGGTACCAACACGCGATCGATCTCGGAACGCCCGCGGCGATTATCGAAACCGGGTATTTGACGAACGCCGGAGACCGCGCCCTCCTGACGAACCGGCCAGAATTGCCGGCGGAGGGAATCGCGAATGGAATTCTTCGGTACCTGGAGCTGGAGATCGGGGCCATGCCAGACCCCTCAGGGTAGGAGGAGGTTCGCGGACCATGAAGCAGGAGCACCCCCACGGCCACGTCGAAGACAACCCGGAGCTCGAGGCGTATTACCGCGACCTGCGCGCGCTGAACAC
>DASRDP010000160.1 GCA_035652535.1 Chloroflexota bacterium | reverse complement strand
CGCTTCCCGAGAGCCCGACGGCCCGCGCACCGGCGGTCGCGAGCCGCGCGACGACGTCGCCGTTGACGAGGCCGGCGAGGACCATGCGGACGATATCCAGCGTCTCGCCATCGGTGTAGCGTAGCCCGTCGACAAAGTGCGTCTCTTTGCCGAGTCGAGCGAGCCATTCGGTGATCAGCGGACCGCCGCCGTGTACCAGCACCACGCGCGCCCCGAGCCCTCGAAGCTGGGCCACGTCGACCGGCAGCGTGTCGTCTGATCCCACGCTGCCGCCCAGCTTCACGACAATCGTCCGGTTCATGACCCGCTCAGCCAGATCGCCGATCTCCGGTGCGCTCCGTCGTCCCGCCGCACGGTCGTTGGGCGGGACAGCAGCTGCACGATGAGGCTGATGAGCATGGATTGTCACGTCGTGTACTCGGCGTTGATCTTGACGTATCCCTCCGTGAGATCGCATCCCCACGCGCGCCCGTTCGCCTCGCCGGCGTTGAGGCTGACGCGAATCTGCACCTCGTCGACGCCCATCGCCTCGGAGACCTCCTGCGCGTCGAAGTCCACCGCCGCGCCACCGGCTGCTACGCGATGCCCCCCAATCCACGCATCGATCGCGTTTGGATCGATCTGCACGCCCGCGTTACCCACGGCTGCGAGGATGCGGCCCCAGTTCGGGTCGCGGCCGTAGATCGCGGCTTTCACCAGGTTCGACCGGATGACGGATCGCGCCACCAACTGCGCGTCGGCCTCCGACCGAGCGCCATCGACGGCGACTTCGATGAGGCGCGTAGCCCCTTCGCCGTCGCGTGCGATCAAGCGCGCCAGCTCGGTGCACACACGCTCGAGGGCGCCTTCGAACGCCGCGGCCTCCGCTCCGCCAGCCCCGATCGGCGCGCCGCCGGCCGCGCCGCTGCCGAAAAGCGCCACCATGTCGTTTGTACTGGTATCTCCGTCGACGGAGACCTGATTGAACGTCCGGCTAACGCATCGCTTGAGGACGCCCGCCGCGAAATGAGGTTCGAGCGGCGCGTCCGTGGTGATGACCGATAGTAACGTCGCCATGTTCGGGTGAATCATCCCAGAGCCCTTCGCCATCCCGCCGACGCAGATCGATCGGCCGCCGACGTCGAATCTCAGCGCGGCTTCTTTCGGCACCCGGTCCGTCGTCAGGATCGCCTGGGCCGCGTCATGCCCACCCTCGACCGTCGGAGTCACGGAGCCGAGCGCGCGAACGATTCGATCGATGGGCAGTGGGACCCCGATGACCCCCGTGGAGGCCACGAGCATGAGGTCTGGATCGATCCCAACGGTCTTGGCGGCGATGTCGGCCATCCTGCGGGCGGCCGCCAGGCCGGGCGCGCCCGTGCAGGCGTTGGCATTGCCGCTGTTCAGTACGATGCCCTGGGCGCGACCGTCTGCGACGCGCTGACGGCTCAGCAGCACCGGAGCGGCGACGACCGCGCATTGCGTGAAGACCGCTGCCGCCGTGCAGGGCGCGTGGGCGACCACGACCGCGACGTCCAACCGATCAGCGCCGGCCTTGACCCCCGCGGATACCGCTCCCGCGCGAAATCCGCGCGGTGTCGTCACGCCGCCCCCGGCCACAAGCTCGATCTGTTCGGCTGCAAACGTCACGTCGCGATACACCTATCCGGAAACGTGCTCCGCCGAAGCGGCAGGATGGGCGCCCGGTCACGGGTAGACCGGCAGCGCCTCCAACCCAAGCGTCTCGGGAAATCCGAGCATGAGGTTCATGTTCTGCACCGCCTGCCCGGCCGCGCCCTTTACGAGATTATCGATACAAGCGGTGACGACGAGTCTGCCGGTTTGCGGATTGATCGTTGGGCAAACGAAGCAGAAGTTGCTGCCCCACACGTGCTTCGTCGCCGGCGGCGAATCGACGACGCGAACGAACGGCTCGTCGCGGTAGTACGCACGATAGCGATCCAGCACCTCGTCGCGCGACATCGGATCGAGAAGGCGCGCATAACAGGTGGCCATGATTCCGCGAGTCATGGGCACCAGGTGCGGAACGAAGGTCAGCTCGGCCGGCGGCGTCGCGCCAGCGGCGGCCCGAAGCTCGTTCAGCTCCTGCGCGATCTCAGGCTGGTGCCGATGGCCGTCCGTGCCGTACGGCTGGCAGCTCTCGTCGATCTCGCAGAAGTGGTTGACGGAGAGGGAAAACGACCGCCCTGCGCCCGAGATGCCGCTCTTGGCGTCGACGATGACGTCCGCCTCCACGCAGCCGATGATGGGGGCGAGGGCCAGAATGCTGGTCGTTGGGTAGCACCCGGGATTCGCGACGAGGCGAGACGGGACGATCTGCGCTCTATGGAGCTCGGGTAAGCCATATACGGCCTCGGCGAGAAACGCCGGCGACGGGTGCTCGCCGTACCACCGATCGTAGGTGTCCCGGTCATGGATGCGATAGTCCGCAGAGATGTCGATCACCTTTCGCCCTTCGGCCAGCAATGACGGCACCAGCTCGGCCGAAGCATGATGGGGGAGCGCCGAAAAGCAGACATCGGCATCGTGGATGCCTTCGGAAATCGTCATTCCGAGCGGCGCCAGGTGAGCGAATGAGTCCGCCAGCGGCTGCCCTGCGGCGCTCCGACCCGTGACCTCGACGAGCTTGACGCCCGGATGGCGGGCCAGAATGCGCGCCAACTCCGCGCCAGCATAGCCGGTCACGTTGACCACGCCGACGCGCGTCTCCTGGGATCCCATGCTGCGGATTATAGGCAATGAGCGGATGACGAGGACACCGGAGGCGCCCCCGAGGGTCGATGCTATACTCGCACTACCATGTCTCCCCTCACGGTCCTCTTGCGCTCGCACGACATCACCCTCGCCGTCCTACTCGTCATCGCATTCATCGCCGCGATTGCCATCCATGAGGCGAACCACGCCTTCGTCGCTACGCTGTTGGGGGACGATACGCCCCGGCGGTACGGGCGCCTGTCCCTGAATCCCATGCGCCACATCGACAAGACTGGACTGCTCGTGTTCGTCCTCGCTGGATTTGGCTGGAGCTGGACGCCGGTGAATCCGCTGAAGCTTCGCCCGAATCCTCGCGCCGGCAACGCCATCGTCGCGGCGGCCGGCCCCATCGCGAACCTCGTCCTGGCGATCCTCTTGTCGATTCCGATCCGCATGCACGCGGAGCTGACACCCGAGCTGGATCGCCTCTTGCTCATCGGGGTCATCTTGAACCTCATCCTCTTCACCTTCAACCTGATTCCGCTCCCGCCGCTCGACGGCTTCACGGTTTTGGTGGGCGTACTGCCACGGCAGGCGGCCGCCTCAGTGAAGCAGCTCGAGCGGTACGGGCCGATGTTGCTGCTCGCCGTCCTCTTTCTGCCAACGTTCGTCGGAATCGATATTGTCGGAATGATTTTTCGCCCGGTGGTCCACGCGTTCGGCCTCCCAGCTCTTCGATAGACGGACGCCGGCGTTCGTGGGCTGAGACAGGGTGCGGGAGAATCCATGCCGCTTCGCCGCGTCGGCATCGTGGGCCTCGGACTCATTGGCGCATCGGTGGGATTGGCGCTCCGTCGAGGCACCACCCCGCCGGAAGTCGTCGGCTTCGACATCGACCGCGAGAACCTCCACCGCGCCGCCCGCGGGGGCTCGGTCGATCACACCTGTGGAACCCTGGCGGAGGTGTGCGCCGGATCAGATCTCGTCGTCCTGGCCGCTCCCGTCCGCGCGATTCTGGCGCTCCTGCCGGAAATCGCGCCCCATGTTTCCGCGAACACCCTCGTCACGGACACCGGGGGCACGAAGGCCGAGATCGTGCGCGTCGGCGACTCCGTGATCCCGCGACCGGCGGCATTCGTTGGCGGCCATCCCCTTGCGGGGCGACTCACCGCGGGCGTGGGCGATGCCAACGCCGCCTTGTTCCAGGGGGCCGTCTATTGCCTCACCCCATCGCCCATCACGCCCGATTGGGCGGTCGACCTGGCGACGCACTTCGTCGAGAGCCTGGGGGCCCAGCCTTTCTTTCTGACGGCGGACGAGCACGACGCGCTCCTCGCAGGCGCCAGCCACCTCCCGTATTTCGCATCGGCCGCCGTCGTCCGGGCCCTGATGACGCAGCCGAGCTGGCCCGAGATGGAGCAGATGGCCGCCGGAGGGTTCCGTGCCATCACATCGCTCGTCGACGCCGACCCGACCATGTGGGCTGACGTCGGCGCCACAAACCGCGAGAACATCATCCGGCAGCTGGATACATTGATAGAGCGGCTCCGGACCATTCGCGGAATGGTCGAGGCTGGCGATGACGCGCTGCTTGGCGAGCTTCAGCAGGCGCGCGATGCCCATCGCACCTGGCTGTCCCAGCGGGGAGTCGCGCCCCCTCAGCAGCCAGGGAGTGGCGCGCAGACGCCGCGGCGTCGGCTCCGATGGCCGTGGCGCGGGTGATCGGGTCAGGCCGCGCACCGCGTCCTGAATTGTCGTAGACGAGCGGCGTCCGTCCACCGGAAAGAACTATCCGAAGGGAACCCCCTAGACCACCCCCGTGGGCGCGTTGAGACCGAATCTGTCCCGCTATAGTCGTGCAGATGAGCGCTCATTACGGTATCCTTTGTGATCTGGCAGATTCGTAAAGGAGGAGAGCCGACAATGCGATCCATCGTTCCCAAACTGCTGGCACTGGCCGCTGGCGCGCTCGTTCTGGGGTTCATTGGACCGGCAACCGCCCTCATTCACGCTGATGCCGCGCAGGACCCCATCGTCGGAACGTGGCTTGCCGTCGGACCCGCCGGGTACGGGGCAATCTTCACGTTCGATGCCGTCCTGGACTCAGGCGGGCAGGTCCACCGTACCGTCACGATGTCCGAAACGAGTGGCCGGGACTGGGTCACGACCGGCGAATGGAAAGTCACTGGAACAAACCAGTACGACATCTGGACCCGGACGCTGCGATCGAACGAGTCGGGCACACCGGGGGTCGTGCGCCGGTACATGCGAATCCACTTCAATCCGTCGACAACGTCTTGGGTGACTACCTCGTCCCTCGGCTCAACCGACTATCGAGTCGAATACCTGTCATATTCGGCGGGAGTGCTCAACACCGACAGCACGGAAATTGGCCCGCAACTCCTCGCCATTCCGGTTCCACCGCCAGATCAATATGCGCGCCCTAGTGCGCCAGCCGGAGCGTTTCCAGCTTTTCCATAGTCGCGCGCTGCACAGAAGGGGCCGCCCAATTTGGGCGGCCCCAACGACGGGCTTAGGATGAGCGGAACGGTGGGGCCCCGCTAGACGACGTCGACGGTGGCGCCAACCTCCCGGAGCTTCGCCGCGGCGGCGTTGGCCTCGTCCTTCCCGATCCCTTCCTTAACGGGCTTCGGTGCCGCCTCGACCAGGTCCTTCGCTTCCTTCAATCCTAGCGAGGTCAGCTCCCGCACGACCTTGATCACTTCGATCTTCTTCGGGCCGAAGTCCTTCAACACCACGTCGAACTCGCTCTTCTCTTCTTCGGCGGCGGCAGGAGCGGCGGCCGCGGCTCCTCCCGCGGCAGAGGCAGCCGCGGGGGCCATGGCCACCGCGGCCTTCACTCCGAACTTCTCCTCGAGCGTCTTCACCAGGTCCGACAGCTCCAGGACGGTCATCTTCTCGATTGCCTCGATCATTTCGTCTTTCGTCAACACTGACCTCCTCGCTTCGTTTGGGTTTGCGCGGCCTCCGCCGCGCCGAATCAGGCTGCCTCTTCCAGCTGCCGTCGGCGCGCGTCGAGAACGCCGACGAGACTCTGCAGCATGCCGTTCAAGACGCCGACAAATCCGGCGATGGGCGCCTGCATTGCGCCAACGACTTGCCCCAAGAGCACTTCTCTGCTGGGGAGAGTAGCAAGCTCGGCGACCTCCGCCGCTGAGAGCAGCCGATCTCCCAACAGGGCGCTGCGAATCTGCATGGGCAGGCGCTGCGTCCGGATAACGTCCGTCAGCGTCTTGCTGATCATCGTCGGATCATTCGTCCCCACTGCCAGCGCGGTTGGCCCGATCAGCGCCGGCAAGAGCTGGTCCTTGCCGGTGCGCTGGGCGGCGAGCCGGGCCAGGGTGTTCTTCACCACGTGCAGCTCGACGCCGGCCGTGCGAAGCTGGCGGCGGACGTCCGCGATCTGCGCGACCGTGAGGCCGCGGTAGTCGGCCACGACGGCCATGTTGGCATTGGTGAGCTGGTCGGCGATCGACTCGACGGCTGCGACCTTCTCCGGTCGGACGACGGTTGGGCGTTTCTCCATTCGCACCCCCTCGGATGATCTGGCACGAAAATGCCTTCGACAGCGGACTGCCGAAGGCAAAACAGCGTCGAATATCGAACGCCCGGAACCGATCTACGGCTCGATGTGCCTCGGCAGGATCCGTTTACGCTCCGATGAGCGACCCGCGGTCTTCGGCTATTCGATTCGAGAGTTCTAGCTAGCGCTCCCCACCAGCGCGACGGTTGGTTGAATTTCGAGCTTCACGCCGGGCCCCATGGTCGGCGCGAGGGTAATGGATCGAATGTACTGACCCTTGGCCGCCGCCGGCTTCGCGCGAAGGATCGCGTCCATAAAAGCGGTGAGGTTCTCGCGAAGCTGCTCCGACGAGAAGCTTGCCTTGCCGATCGGCGCGTGCACGACGGCCGTCCGGTCCACCCGGAACTCGACTCGCCCCGCGCGGACGTCGCGGATGAGGCGCCCGATCTCCATGGAGACGGTTCCTGTCCTCGGGTTTGGCAGCAGCCCCCGCGGTCCCAGTACGCGACCCAACCTCTGCACCATCGGCATGACGTCCGGCGTGGCCACGGCGACGTCGAACTCCATCCAGCCACCCTGGATGCGCTGGACGAGGTCTTCGGCGCCCACGTAGTCGGCGCCGGCCTCCTCCGCCTCCCGCGCCTGCTCGCCTTGCGCGAACGCGAGCACGCGCACACGCTTACCGGTTCCCGCGGGTAGGACGACCGAGCCGCGCACCATCTGGTCGGCGTGGCGCGGATCGACACCGGTCCGGATATGGCACTCGACCGTCTCGTCGAATTTCGCGCTGGCGACCTCTTTCACCAGCGAGAGCGCTTCCTCCGGCGAATATAGTCGCTCGGAGTCAACCTTTTTGCGCGCCTCGACGTACCGTTTACCCGCCGCCATCCTTCCTCCACAGACCGATGGGTACGATTCCCTCGCGCACCCATCTGGTCCGCAACAGTCTAACCCTCTTCGACCTTGACGCCCATGCTGCGCGCGCTTCCTGCGATGATGCGCTCAGCCGCTTCGACGCTGGTCGCGTTCAAGTCCTTCATCTTCAGCTCCGCGATCTGGCGAAGCTTGTCGCGCGACAGTGTTCCCACGACGGTCCGGGCTGGATTGTTCGACCCTTTCTCCACGCCGATCGCCTTTCGGATCAGATCTGACGCGGGAGGTGTCTTCAGCACGAAGGTGAAGGACCGATCCTCGAACACGGTGATTTCCGCCGGTACGATCGTTCCGGCCTGGGAAGCCGTTCGCTCGTTGTAGTCCTTCACGAACGCCATGATGTTGATGCCATGCTGGCCCAGCGCCGGTCCGACGGGCGGCGCTGGTGTCGCCTTCCCGGCCTCGATTTGCAGCTTGACGATCGCTTTGACCTTCTTGGCCACGCTGTGGGCTCCCTTCAGCGCTCACGAGACGCACCCGACCCGTGGGGAGCGCTCGTGCGTTGCATCGGATCGGGTTCGGCCTACGTAATGCGAGATACCTGGAGGAAGTCGAGCTCGACGGGCGTCTCGCGGCCGAAGAACGAGACCAGCACGCGCACCTTCCCCTTTTCGGGATTAATGGCGTCCACGATGCCAATGAAGTCCGTAAACGGCCCGTCCACGACCTTCACCCGCTCGCCCTTCGAGAAGCTCACCTTGACGCGCGGGGCCTCCATCTTCATCCGACGAAGAATCCGCTTGACCTCCGGCTCCTCGAGCGGACTCGGATGCGTGCCCGCGCCGACAAAGCCGGTCACGCCCGGAGTGTTTCGCACCACGTACCACGCGTCGTTGGGCGGGATGCCCTCTTCGGTGATCTTCATCTGGACGAGGACGTATCCGGGGAAGACTTTCCGTTGAACCGTTCGCCGCTGGCCATCCTTGATCTCGACCTGTTCCTCCGTCGGGATCACGACGTCGTAGATCTTGTCGTCCACGCCCATGGACGCGATGCGGTGCTTCAGGTTGGTTTCGACCTTGTTCTCGTAGCCGGAATATGTGTGGATGACAAACCAGCGGCGGTCGCCTTCCTCTTCCAGCTCCTCTTCTTCTTCCTCTTCGACGTCTTCAGCGGTGCGCTCGAGATTTTCGTCCTCGAGCGCGCGCTCCTCGTCCACCATGACGTCATCGAGATGTGCATTGGACTGCATGGTTCCTCGCTACCCTACGAGCAGGCGGAAAAATTCTGAGAACGCGTAGTCGATGAGGCCCAACAGGAAGCCGACCGCGAGAGAGAGCCCGACGACGAGCACGGTGAGATTGGTTGCCTCGCGTCGTGTCGGCCATACCACTTTTCGTAGCTCGGAACGGACCTCCGTCAGGAACTGCGTGATCCCCCGGCCCTGCCGCGTGATGCTGGGCCGCAGAACGGGGCGGGCAGCAGGCTTGGCCGGCGCCTTGCGCGCCGGCGGCGCGACCGCCGCGTTCCCGGCCGTTGCGCGCCGAAGCTGTCTCGCCATACTGGACGTTCCCTCCGTTCCTAGCCGCCCGATCGGTTGTTCCGGGCCATGCGCCTGCTGTGAATCACATTCGCGTGGCAGGCGCGGCAGGACTTGAACCCGCAACCTGCGGTTTTGGAGACCGCTGCTCTGCCAATTGAGCTACGCGCCTATTCTGAGCTACCGCGTCTCTCGGTGCTCGGTGTGCTTGCGGCACCGGGGGCAGAACTTCTTCACCTCGAGTCGGTCGGGATCGTTTCGCCGATTCTTCTCGGTGTGATACGTTCGCTCCCTGCAATCGTTACACGCAAGCGTGATGAGTATACGCTCCGCCCGCCGTGCCATACGCTATTGTACTCCGATCGAAATTCCTAGCCCTGCACCGCGGTGATGACCCCGGCGCCCACCGTCCGGCCGCCCTCCCGAATCGCAAACCGCAGCCCTTCCTCGATCGCCACCGGCGTGATCAGCTCAATCTCCATCCGCACGTTGTCCCCGGGCATCACCATCTCTACCCCCTCCGGTAG
>DASRDP010000159.1 GCA_035652535.1 Chloroflexota bacterium | reverse complement strand
CACGCTTCGCAGTGCACCCACCGCCTCTGCTCGAGATCGACGTCACCATGCTCCAGTTCAAAGCGCTCCTCATCATGTTCGCCGTCACAGCGGAGACGGACTCCGGGGGCCCGCGCATCTCCGACCTTGCGCGATGGCTGAACGTGACGACGGCCACGGCCAGCACCCTTGTCGAGCGCCTCGTGGACCGCGGCCTAGTCGAGCGACGCGAGGACCCGCTGGACCGCCGGCAGCATCGGTGCCGACCATCGTCGGCGGGCCAGCAGCTGGTCGTTCGCTTCTTCGAAGCCACGCGGTCGCAGTCCCGGGAGCTTTTGTCGGTTCTCGACGAGGACGAGCTGCAAACGGTCCTGGACGCTGCCAAGATCCTGATCGCGGCGGCGGCTCGATATCGCGCAGCCGCGGGCATCGACCCGGACGCCGAGTGCCCGGTCACCGAGGAAGCGCTGCGGCGGAGCCAGCACGTTCTGGCGGCATCCATCGAATCCAACGCCCTTCAAAACCCCTAACCGCTTCCAACCGCTTCCAAGGGGCTGGACTTGAGAGTTACCCAATTTGCCATCCGCAATCCTTTGGTGGTCACTGCCGTGGCGTTCGTCCTCGGCGTGTTCGGCCTGTTCAGCTACGCGACGATGGGCGTGGCCATCACCCCCAACGTGAACTTTCCATCGGTCCTCGTCACGACGGTCTATCCCGGCGCTGACGCGGAAACCGTCGAAGCCAACGTGACGCGCCCCATCGAGGACGCCATCGCCACGCTTCCCAATATCGACAACAACGGCCTCACGTCCACCTCCTCAGAAGGCGTCTCGACGGTGCTGGTGCAGTTCACCACCGCGGCAAACGCCGATCTCGTTTCGGTGGACGTGGAGCGCGTGGTGAACAGCGCGCGTTCCAAGCTGCCGGCCGAGGTCGACCCGCCCACGGTGACCAAGATCGACATCAACGCGTTCGGCGTCGCCACGGTCGTCCTATCCGGCAACCAGCCGCTGACGACCCTCGAGGGATTCGCCGAAGACGTCGTCCAGCGGAAGTTCGATTCGCTGCCCGGCGTCAGCGCGACCAACATTCGTTCGGGCATCGTTCGCGAGGTCCACGTCCTGGTCGACGAGGGTCGGCTCCAGGCCAGCGGTCTTTCCATCAACAACGTCATCAACGCCATTCAGGCCCAGCAGCTCGAGATGCCGGCCGGCACGGTGACACAGGGCGGACGCGACTTCAGCGTGTATTTCGACGCCCTGGTGACGGATCCAAAGCAGCTCGGCGACATCGTCGTGCTGCAGACGCAGGCGGGCCCGATTCGGCTCCAGGATGTGGCGACCATCCAGGACACCTATCAGAAGCGTGACACGATCGTTCGCGTGAACGGCGAGGAGGGGATCGCGCTGGTCGTGGCCAAGCTGCCGCAGGCCAACACGATCACCGTGGTCGACGAAGTGAAGCAGGCCATCGCGGAGATGGAGCCGCAGCTCCCGCCGAATACGCACCTGAACGTCGTCGTCGACTCATCCACCTACACGTCCAAGTCGTTTCACACGGTTCAGCGCGCCCTGCTGGAAGCGGTGATCTGCACCGGACTCATCCTGCTCCTCTTCCTCCACACGTGGCGCAGCACCTTCATCGTCCTGGTCGCGATCCCCATCTCCCTTCTCACGACCATGGTGGTGATGGGCCGCCTGAACTACAACCTCAACCTGCTCACCATGATGGCGCTGACCCTCAGCGTCGGGATCCTGGTGGACGACAGCATCGTCGTGCTGGAAAACATCTTTCGGCACCTCAAGATGGGGAAGCTTTCCGAGCGGGCTGCCCTCGACGGGCGAAGCGAGATCGGCCTTGCGGCGCTCACGATCACCTTCGTGGACGTGGTCGTATACGTGCCCATCGCCGTCATGCTCAGCGGCGTCCCCGCCCAGTTCATCCAGCCCTTCGCCCTCACGATCGCGATTGCGACGCTGGCGTCGCTGCTCGTGTCATTTACCCTCACTCCCCTCCTGGCCAGCCGGTTCCTGCGCCTGGAGGACGAAGAGGCGGCGCGGGGCCCGATGGCCCGCTTTGGTCGGATGTGGGACGGCGCGTTTCGGTTCGTGGAGGGCCGATACGCGGCGCTGCTGCACCACACGCTCCCGCATCGCTGGCTCGTGATCATCGCGGGATTCGGCACCTTTGCGGCGGGCCTGGCCCTCCCCATGTTGGGGTTCATCGGGAATGACTTCTTCCCGAGCGGAGACCAGAGCGAGATCGACATCACCATGACGCTCCCTTCGGGCACGAGCCTCGCCACGACCAACGCCGCGACGCTCGACGTCGAACGCGAGCTGCTTTCACACCCCGAGGTTCGAACCGTCTTCTCCATCGTCGGCCGCACGAGCACGGGGTTTGGCGGCGATACGGGATCGAACGCCTCCCAGATCACGGCGCTTCTGGTGCCGCCGGGCGAGCGGAGCCGACCGTCGTCGGAGATCGGAAACGAGCTCCGGCGAATATTCACCAGTACGATTCCCGCCGCCAAGATCCAGATTGGCCTGCCCAACGCCTTCGGGTTCGGCGGCTTTGGCGGGCAGCCCATTCAGGCGCAGGTCCAGGGGTCCGACCCCACGACCCTCGACCAGTTCGCTGCCGAAGTGCAGCGCGCCATCGAGAACACCCCGGGCGCGACGAGCGTTCAGAGCAGCTACGACAACCGCCAGACGCAGATCCGCGCCAAGGTCGACTGGCGCCGCGCAGCGGACCTCGGCGTCTCGCCACAAAATGCCGGCCTCGCGCTCCGGACCGCCATCGACGGCTTCAAGTCGAACTCCAGCCAGTTCCACCGGGAAGGACTCAGCGCCATCGACATCCGGGTGCTCAGCGCCACCGGTGAGAAGGCGACGCTGGCGGACATCAGCGCCCTGCCGGTCTCGACCGCCAACAACGGCATCGTGCGCCTCGACCAGTTCGCGACGCTCCAACAGCGGGAGATCCCCTCCGCCATACGCCACGTGAACCGACTCCGAGCGATCACGATCGGCGCGGAGCCGGCGCAGGGGATGCTGGTGGGCGACGTCCAGAAGGCGGTGCTCCGGTCCGTCCAGGCCCTGCCAGCCCCGCCCAACACAGCCGTCACCTTCGCGGGGCAGGGCCAGCAGGGCA
Organism: Chloroflexota bacterium; assembly: GCA_035652535.1. Lineage (NCBI taxonomy): Bacteria > Bacillati > Chloroflexota > Chloroflexota bacterium. Next base: position 5,037 of record DASRDP010000159.1, on the reverse strand, counting down.
GCACCGCCTTCGACGACATCATTCACGCGCTGGGCGTTGCCGTGATGCTGATGTACATGCTGATGATGATGCTCTTCGGCTCCCTCACGCTCCCGCTGGCCGTGATCATGTCCCTGCCGCTGGCCGCCGTGGGGGCCCTGGGCGCCATGGCCCTCACGCGGACGCCCTTCACCATCTTCTCCCTGCTGGGCCTGGCGGTACTCCTCGGCCTGGTGGGAAAGAATGCGATCTTGCTCGTCGACTACACCGAGATCCTGCGCGCGCGCGGACGGAGCCGAACCGAGGCTCTGCTGGAGGCAGGACCGACGCGATTGCGGCCGATTCTCATGACCACCCTCTCCGTCATGGCCGCGCTCCTGCCCATCGCCAGCGGGCTCGAAGAGGGGTCCGAGCTGCTCAAATCCGCGGCAGTCGTCCTCATCGGCGGGCTGTTGACCTCGACGCTCCTCACCCTCGTCTTCGTCCCAGCCATGTACACGATCTTCGACGACCTGCAGATGCGAGTCCGCCGGATCACGCGGCGGAAGCCGAGCGGACAGGGGCCGACCCCGACCGACGCCGAGCGCACAGAGCGCGAGGAGCCGGAGCGGCGCGAGCCGGCGGGGGCTGGCGTGATGGTTCCCAGCGGCCGCGACGGATAGGGCGGGGAGCCACCCGAGCCGGGTCAGGGAGCGCGAAAAGGGTCTCAGCTACGCGGGAGCGCGCCGACGGAGCTTGTGGGCGACGTAGAGGCCCGCGAGCATAACCAGCCCGACCGCGATCGCCGCGTCGGTCTTCCGGAAGAGCGGCTCCAGCGCGTTCCAGTGCTCACCCAGGGTCAATCCCACCCAGGCCAGCACCGCGGACCACACGGCGGAGCCGAGGAACGTGAGCACCGAAAACCGGACCAGTGGGACGCGCGACATTCCACACGGAAGCGAGATCACGGTGCGAATCCCCGGCAGCAGACGCCCGCCCACGACGACCCAATCCTGAAAGCGCTGGAGGAGGTGCTCGGCGTCGTCCAGCTCGCTTTCGGTGATGAGGACGAGCTTCCCGTAGCGTCGGACCGCGTACCGGATGATATGCGCGTCGCCCCAGTAGCCGATACCGTAGGCGACAAGCGAGCCAAGGAGGTTGCCCAGCGCCCCGGAGATCATGACAAGAGTGAAATCGAAGCGGCCCGTGGAGACCAGGTATCCGGAGAAGGGCATGATGATCTCCGAGGGCAGCGGGATGAGGGCGGACTCGATGGCCATGGCCAGGACGATCCCCGGATAGCCCAGATTGCCGATCAGCGTCACGATGAACGTGGCGACCGCTTCCGCCATCGACCCCCCACAGGAAATTGCACTTCGCAACGATCACGCCGTCGCAGAGAAACGCGGGAGCTGAGGTGTGGCGGAGAAGGATACCAGATAGCATCGGACACCACCCGCGGCCGTTGCGCCGCCGATGGCGTCCGGATCGCCTCAGCTTTTGCGGAGCTACGTCAGCAGCTCGCCTCGCGCTGGATCAGCGGGGTCAGATCGACTCGCACGCGCGTATTGTCCGGGTCCGGAAGCAGCGAATAGTCGCCGTCGTGGAGGTCCGATAGCCGGTACCACCGGGCGATCCGCTCGGGCAGGAACGCGACGATGTGATCGTCGCCGGCCTTCTCGTAGATGCAGTTCATGCGCAAGAGCGAGCCCTTGTTCCAGTCCTCCGTCAGCAGCGGCGAGATGCCGATGGTGTGGCGGTCCATCGCATACGCGTAGACGTGAGTCCCGATGCCCTTCGCCCCGATGAGCGCGACCGGAATCTTGACGGCCACATCCGACGGTACGTTGGGAACGTAGGCCACGCGCCGGCCGCCCGTGGACTCGGTGCGCATCGAGAGAAAGATCAGGTCTCGATCCGTCGTGTTGGTGAAGCCGTAGTTCACGCCCGCGGGTATCAGCACGCCCTGGTTCTGGCTCAGCGTGTAGCGCCCGTCGAGCCCTTCGACGGTGCACTCGCCCTCCAGGACGAAAAGGATCTGGTCCGAGTCCGGGTGCGAGTGGACGTGGGTCTCCCCGCCCCTCGGCGGGGTTCGAAAGACGGCGATATAGCTGTTGGGCGACGTGGCCATATCCACACGCCCGTGGAGGTGGTCTTGATGCGTGAGCGCCTCGCGTACGTCGAAGATCTGGACCTGATCGGTTGTTCCTGGCTCGGGAGTCAGCTCGGACATCGGTCTCTCCTCTCGTGCTTACCGGGATTGACTTGAAACGTCCCACAGCTCCGCGTTCCACGCCTCGGTCGAGTTCCGTCCGTGGCGCGCAGCCACGTTCTGCAGCCGATTTCCGACGAGCGCGGCGTTCGCGTCGTAGAACAGCGGCAGCGGGACGACCTGATCCGAGATGTGGTGGACGATCTGCGCGAAGATGGACACGCGCGCGCCGGTGGGGATCGTCGCGAAGAACGCGTCGATGAGCGCGTCGAGGTCCGCGTTCATATAACGGCTCTTGCTCGTGCCGGTGAAGTTGTTCTCCGGGACCGGCGCCTGCGCGCTGTGATAGCGCTCGATGTCTTCCGGCGCGTTCGGCTGCCGTTGCAGCTCGAACCCCGGCCGGGTGTAGCGGTACGGCCGATCGTTGGCGCGTGCCGGCGGGATCTCCACGGTCTCGACCGCCACCCCGATGCGCTGCCAGTAGTCCGCCACGCTGATCATGCCCTTCTGCTGGACGTCCCCGGGCGTCGAGCGAATCTGAACCGCGAGCCGCTCGCCGTCCGAAGACCGGTACCACCCATCCGGCCCCCGGCTATAGCCCAGCGCCTCGAGACCCTGGGCGGCCAGCGCCACGTCGAAGGGATACCGAACGATGCTGGACTCGACCGCCGGATACTCCGGCTCGGTTGGGGCGAGGATCGTGTCCGCGACGGGCACGAGGCCGTGCTGGATCGTTTCCACCATCTCTTGCCGGTCGATGGCCTCGAGCATCGCGCGACGGAAGCGCGCGTCGAGGATGACCGACGGAGTGGGGTTCAGCATCTGGGGATAGATGGCGATCCAGCTATCGTATGCCACGTCCGGCTTGCCGTTCCGCCACTCGTCGCGGACCTGGATCGTCTGCTCGAGCGACAGTCCGCGGCCCATGGTCAGCTCGATCTCGCCGGACAGCACGTTGGCGACGAGAGCGTTCGGATCCGGGATGAACCGCACCTCGACGGCGTCGACCTTCGGTCGACCGAGCACATACCGATCGTTCGCCTCGAGCACCACCTTTGTGCCGAGCTGCCATTCCCGCACCTTGAACGGGCCCGAGCCAACGAATTCGTCCCGCCAATAGGGCAGCTCCAGGAAGTTCGCTTTGTTCTCTTCGTACGGCTGGCGAAGGATGTGCGCCGGCAGGGGGACGATGTGGATGTCGGTGAATAGCGAATCCGCTCCGATGAACGGGCGCTTCCAGTGGACGACCAGCGTCTGGGCGTCCCGCGCGTCCATCGATTCGATGTATTTGGCGGACGAGTCTCTGAAGTTCGGCAGGTCCGGATCCTGCGACACGTCTGCCGTGAGGAGCAGATCGTCCGTCGTGACCGGGACGCCGTCCTGCCAGAGGGCCGTGCTCTTGAGCTTCCACGTCGTCTGCATCCGCCCGTCGGGCTCGACGGTCCACAGCCCGTTATCGACGCTTGGCACCGCCTCGGCGAGCTGCGGACGAAGGTTTCCATGGTCGTCGGCGTTCGCGACACCGGCGCTCACGAGGGCTTCGAGCGCGTCGAAGCCGGGTGGCCGGCCGGGGCCGATCGTCTTGCTGTTGGCCGTCGAGTGGACGCCCATGACGCCCGCGATGATCCGCTTCGGCGCGGCGGACGGTGGCTCAACGCTCGTGGAATTCGGCGACGTTGACGTCCGGGCGCTGCCCGTGTCTCCCGCGCAGCCGGCGAAGAGAAGCGCCAGCACGAGCCCCGCGAACCGGGCTCGACGTCGAACCAGCATCCGCCCCTCCGGAGATCGGCTTCGCCGCGGCCGCGGCTTCGAGCACGGCGCCAGTGTAGCGGGCGGGGCGCGGATCATCAACTGGTCCACACCGTCGCCCAGCTGGCGCCCGTAGTCCGCGACGGCGGACGTCGTCTTCGGAAGGATGTCGCTCTGGACGTTCGTGTGGGAGGGTAGGCCGCCGGCGAGTTGTCCAGAGGCAGCTCTGAGTACGCTTCCGTCGGCCCCCTCCGAACTGGACATGAAACTTTCGCGTGATCCAGCTCTCCAACGTCGTTATTTCGCTCAGTCGTGATGGATAGCCGCGTGACAGATACAGCAGACGACCAGGGTCTTGCTCTGGCGGGCTTCGGGAGGGGGAGCCCCGCGATCCGGTCGCTGAACATGCGGTTCGCTTCGATGAAGGGGTGCGACCACGTCACGACGATCGTCCGCGGATCCGGACCCTCGATGCTGGGGACCGCCTCAGCGAACTGCGGCACCCTGTTGCGGTCTCCATCGACCATCGTGAGCCCGGCGTCCGTCAGCTCCTCGATGGCGCCCAGGCCCCGGAGCGAGCCGACGGACCGGAGGGTTCGCGCCTGCGCGAGGATCGCGGGATCGCTTCGGATCGCCGCGGTGATACGCTTCGCTGCGGCCGGCGCCGTCGCCGCGTCACTCGACCCGCCCGGCGCGGCTTCCCGCGGAGCGGCGCAAGCGACCAACAGCACGAGCGACCCGGCCCAGAAAACGCCCCTTTGAAGCCGTGCGCACACAGTCGCCCGCTCGCGTTCGAGCGACCGCGTCAACTGAAGCTCGGCACCAAATCGAACAATCCTTGGGTCCCGATCCCCTCGATCGCCACGCCGCCGAGCTGATCGATTGGCCCGACGCGCGCACACTCGGGAGCCGATGTGCTCGAAGAAGGGTGAACGTTTTCACAACGGACCGGAACGGGATTGACGTAAACGAAACGGTGGGGTATCAATTCCTCGAGAAGTGAGCGGGCCGGGCGCACCGGACGGTGCGCCGCGGCGAGGACGGCGACAGACCCGAGCGGACACGAGAGACCGTCCGATGACCCATCGTATCGGGACACTCGCAGCCGACGTTTCCCT
>DASRDP010000158.1 GCA_035652535.1 Chloroflexota bacterium | reverse complement strand
CACGCCACCCATGCCGCACGCGGGGGGGCTGGGGGGGACCTCCTGCCCCGTCACGCCGCGCGTGAGTGTGAAGTCAGCTCGGGGCGCCCTCGGCGGCCGCCGAAAAGCGATCGGCCCACGCCTGCATCCCCTCGAGGTTCGTCACCCGGTTGCGCTCCTCAAAGCTGATGAGCCGGCCCTCCCACCCGATGGTGCTACCCGTCCGACGGAGACAATCAAGAACTTCCTGGATGGCGCGGGCAGCCGTCCGGAGGAGCGACCCGGCGTGCAGGACGACCCGGTACCCCAGCTTCTCCAGATCACCATCGGGAAGGATGGGGGTCGCACCGCCCTCCACCATATTCGCCACGAGCGGCACCCGGAACGATCGGCAGATCGTCTCCATCTCTTCAAGCGTCTGCGGCGCTTCGACGAAAAGAGCGTCCGCGCCGGCCTCCTCGTAGGCATGGGCACGGCGCAGCGCAGCGTCGAACCCCTCAACAGCACGCGCGTCTGTGCGCGCGATGATGACCAGGTCCGGATCCGATCGCGCGTCGAGCGCGGCACGGATCTTCCCCACCATCTCGTCCAAAGGGATGACGGCCTTCCCCGCGAAGTGACCGCATCGCTTGGGAAATACCTGGTCTTCGATGTGGAGCGCGGCCACACCGGCCCGCTCGTACTCCTGCACCGTGCGCCGGACGTTCAGCACTCCTCCGTAGCCTGTATCTGCGTCGGCGATGAGGGGAATGCTCGTCGCCTGGCACATCCGCGCCGCCTGGGTGGCCATCTCCGTCATGCTGGTGAGGCCGAGGTCCGGCTCGCCGAGCTGACTATTCGACACACCCGAGCCGGTCATGTATACGACGGGGAATCCGGCCTGCTCCACGAGCCGGGCAGAGAGGGCATCGAAGGCCCCCGGGGCAATGAGGATGCGCGACTGGCGAAGCAGTTCGCGAAGGTGCGATCGGCGCGTGTCGGTCATCGGCGTACTCCTTGCGCGGGTTGCGCAGCTTGATCGGTTGGAGCGCGCGTCGCATTCACGACGCCATGTGTTCGACAGCGCGCAGCTGCGGCTCGACCCAGATCGGGACGACCCGGCGATGGCCCAGCGCCCACGGCAGGCCCCGCAGCGCCTCCACCAGCGCGCCGCGCGCGACTGGATCATGCATCGCGCGGCGAGCCAATTCAACCGTCAGGTCGACGGCGCGGCCAACAGGACGCCGCATCCAGGCAATCCACAGGCGATTACGGTCCAACAGGGCACTGCGCCCCCTCGGGTCTCTGAGAGGCGAGGGATGATGGTGCACGACCAGATCCTCGACGTACGCCATAGCCCATCCGTTTCGGGCCAGATCCATTCCCACCAATTCCTCCTCCGCGCCGATGAACAGCCGCGGCTCGAAGCCGCCGACCTCCAGAAAGGCGCGCCGCCGCACCGCGCTCGCGCCCGCTAGGAACCCGATCAGGGGCCGACCCGGCAGCCAGTCCGGGCCGGGCACCGGGCTGCGCGCCATTGCCGCGCACGTCGCATCGACTCGGTTCTGGGGGCCGACCAGCACGCGAGCGTTGACGAGGCCGAGGCGCGGATGCGCATCGAGGAGATCGGCCGCGCGGCGGAGGCTTCCGCCCTCCCACCACGTGTCGTCATCACACAGCGCAACGTAGCGACGCGCGCACGCCCGAACGCCCAGATTTCTCCCAGCGGCGCCCAGGTTCAATTCGGACCGAACACAGCGCGCGGTCGGAAAACAGCGCGCGAGCCGCTCAGCGGTGCCATCTCGCGACCCGTTATCGACGACCACGATCTCCGGCTGCTCGGGAAGAGCCTGAAGGCGCGCCACGATCTCGAGGAGCTGGTCCACGCGGTTGTGGGTGAGCACGACGACGCCGATGCGCTCGTCGCCGACCCGCCTCACTTGCGCTCCGCCGTCGCCTCGATGAGCCAGTAGCACTCCGGGGCGAAGGCATCGTCGGAGCCTGGCCGTCCCTCCGTAGCGAGCGCGCGGAGCTGCGAACCGTAGCTCGCGACGGCCCAGCGCTTGCGCTCGCTCGCCGGCCTCGGGTCTGGCGCGAGGCGTCGGAACCTCAGCCCGCGCCGGATCAGGGCCGCCAAGCGCTCGTCTACCAGCCCCGGTATGGTCCGGTAATTGATGTCGGCATAGAGGAGCCACAGGCCTGCGTGATCGGTATGCTCTCGGGCCCGCAGGCACGCTTCGTGGGTCAGCACGTGGTCGCTGTGGAAGAGGCCCAGCGGGAACAGCACGGGAAGCTCGCCCACGTCCTCGAGAACTCCCGCGAGAGCCTGGGCCACCTCGTCGACCGAGGGTGAAGGGCCGTACTGGGCATCGCGAAATTCCAGCCAGACCGGCCGCGCGCGCAGGAACTGGAGCGCGAGCGCGTCCTCAGCGCGTCGGGCCGCGATCACGTCGTCCCCCTCCCGGAACCCGGCGGCCGCGTCCCATTCGGTGAGACTGGCCGTGCCGCCGTCCGGTCCCCCGGCAAAGACGGTGATCACGACCGAGCCTGGCGACGCGCCCAGCGCCTCGCCGCAGGCGAACACCCCGTCGTCCATGTGGGGGGACACGACGACGATCGGCTCGTCACGCAGCACGCGTCGAATTTCCGCAGCGCCTGGGCCGATCACGTCTTCTCCCCCTTCGTCCATACACCACCAATTCATTATCGCTGTGTACAATCCGGCCACCACACCAGCGGGACCGCACATGGCATTCGACGTCTCCTCCGCGCGCGGCGTCATTGCGACCTGCCTCACGCCCTTCGACCCGGACGGGCGCATCGACTTCGCGGCCCTTCAACGCGAGATCGACTACATCCTCGCTTCCTGTCAGCCGGCCGCCGTCGCGATCGGCGCGAGCGAGGAGTCCGAGTACACCATGCTCGATTGGGACGACCGCATGGAGTTGATGCGGCGGGGCACGGAGATGGTGGCGGGCCGCGCGCCCGTGGTCCTGGGGATCTCGCATCCGGCCCCGGAGCGCGCCGTTGAGCTGGCGGAGCACGCCCAACGCGCCGGAGCCGACGTCGCGCACCTGCTCTTGCCCATGCGGCTCTGGGGCGGGGAGCCCGATCCCGACGAGCTGTACGACTACGTTGACGAGGTCGCCATCCGCAGCCCGCTTCCCGTCTGCGTCGCCAACAACCGCGGGCCCGGCGCCGATCCCGGCATCCCCTCGTACACGCGTCTCGCGGAGTTGTTCAACGTCGCCTGGATCCTCGAGACGTCGGGAGACGTCACGAAGCTGATGCGCCTCGCCGAGGAGATCGACCACCGCGGGCTCGCTCGGTGCTTCACCACGGTGGAGTCGCTCTTGATCAACCTCACCATGGGCGGCTCGGGAGCCGCGATGCCGCCGCCGGCGACCTTCATCGGCGGGCAGGTCGTACGCGCGCTCGACGCGGGCGACACGGCGCGCGCCATCGAGTGGCAGCGAATCCTCGGGCTCTTCCCCAATCGCTGGTCGCGCTACGGGACGACTCCGGTCATGAAGGCGGCGATGCGCCACCTCGGTATCGATCTCGGCCGCCCGCTGCCACCCTATGCGCCGGTGAGTCGATGGGACGAAGCCGCCATCGGACAGTTCCTGGAGGAGGTTGGGCTGAAGGAGCCCGGGGAGGACAGTCCGCCGCCCGCGCCTGGCACCCTCGGCCCAGCGCGCCTGCAAACGGACCTTCTGGGGCTGCGGATCTCCCGGTAGCAACCGGACGGAAGACCCACATCGTTCGCCTGGCCCACCGAAGAGCGGCGACGAGATCCTACGAGAGGCCCGGCCGAAGCACGTCTGGTCATCCTGAGCGAAGCGAAGGATCTCCGTAACATGGTCATTCTCGACAGGCTCTTCGCCAGCGAGCTCAAAATGACCATTTCCGTCCGGCCCTCTAGACCCCGACGGCGACAGACTCCACGGTGGGGTCGAAGGGCGCGGTGTCGCCGCGATCGATGGCGGCCAGCCGCTCTTCGCTGAGCGGGGTCCGCCAGATCTCGTTCCGCACGCGCAGGTGCTGGGCCATGTACGCGCTCAGCCAGTGCACGTCCTGTGCCAGCTCGTCCTCAGTGTGGACCCAATCCCTGGCGTAGCCGTCGATGCGCGCGGGGCCATGCCCCATCTCGTCGTGCACGATGCGCCGCATTGCCCGGGCCAGCCCGTCCCGAAACGGATCGCCGTGAAGCCGCAGCGCCTCCACGAAGGCGCCCCCGCCACCGCCCTCGGCGAGGTGGATCAGGTGGCGACATCGATCTGGCCCCAACGCCTGCACGGCCTCCCACGCCACGTCGATGAGGCGATTGGCTTCGGGCAGGAGCGGGTGGTACGTTTGCTCGAACGGGCGGCCAACCTCGTATCGCGTGAAGACCTCGTATTTGAGCGCCTCGTCCGGCGTCAACTTCCGACCGATCAGCTCCTCCACGAGGTCCGCCAGCAGCACGTAGTGCGCGGTCTCCTCGGACATCTGCTCGAGGATCTCGGCATAGGTGTGCCGGTCGACGCTGCGCTCCATCTCGGCGGCGAGATCGTGGAATCGGTCCATCCATTTCTTGCGCTGGACCTCGCGCCCCATCTGGCGCAGCAGGACGTCGACGTTTTCCTCCATCGAGTGGGGCGCCTGGGCATAGGCCCGCACGACCTCAGCCTCGCCCGCGGCAAATCTGTCGACGACGGCCCGCAGCTCGCGCGCGGCCCGCTCGTGAATGTCGCTCATCTCCCCTCCCGTTTCATCGTCGGTTCGATTGTGCCGGAATCGGCGGCGTCGCGCATGACCGTCGCCTACAGGATCTGCGCCTCGCGCAGGAGCTCCCGGATCTGCAGTCGATCGGATGGGGTCACCGGGAGGTACGGACGCGATGGGTGCCCGAGGTCGACTCCGATCTCCTGCATCGCGGCCTTCATGACCGGCGGCAGGCCGTACGAAGGCCACTTGCTCGGGAACGCGGCGTAGAGGCGCTGCCAGTGCCGCGCGCCGTCGGGATCGCCCTCGCGGAACGCCTTCACGACCATCGCGCCGATCTTCGCGCCGGGCGGCGGCATCGTGGCGCCGGACCCTCCCATCATCAAGGTCATGAGGAGCGGCTGCATCGTGGTGAAGTAGCCAGCGTTCCCCGCGCGATCGATCTCTTCGCACATACGCGCGATCTTGCGGGTATCGCGGGAGCTCTCTTTGAAGTAGTGAATCTTCGCGTTGGTGCTGAGCTTCACGAACGTGGTGAAGTCCGGGTCAGCGCCGGGGCCCGGATTGTGGTAGGCGACGATGGGGAGCGGGCTTCGGACCGCCACCTCCGTGAAGAAGTCGACCAGCTCGTTCGGCTCGGGATTGCCTCCCCAGGGGCGATTGGGAATCAGCACCTGGATCATGTCTGCACCGACAGACGCGGCGAACTCGGCCATCTGTCCCACCATGACCGGGTTCTGGTGCGAGCATCCCGCGATGGTCGGGATGCGGCGATCCACCGCTTGGACGGCCGCGCGGATCAGCTCCCGGCGCTCTTCCCAGCTCAAACGCGTGTATTCCGCCGCTTCCACGGCCCCGATGGACACGGCGTCCGCGTGGCACTCGTCGACGATGTACGCGATCTCGCGCTCGAGCGCTTCGAAATCGATGCGGTTCTCTCGATCAAACGGGGTGAGGCAGGCACAGATGATGCCCGTCAGGCGGTCGTCACGCTCCCCCATCGCTCCACTCCCACGCTAGAAGTATCGCCAGAGCCACCACTTCTCGAAGGCGATTTTCGTCCAGTAGAGGATCGGCGACGGGCCGGTGCTGCGCGACGAGCCCGATCCCAGCGGCGGCCAGCCGTTCGGGTACGTGGTCCGATTCACGGCGGCGCGCCCGGCGCCAAAGGAGAGCAGTCACATCGTGTGGAGGCGAAGCGTCTGGGGATCTCCCCGGCCGGTGATCTTCACGGCGATGTTGTGGGCGACGACGTCGGCTTCCTGGTGCGCGACGACGCCCGCCTTCGACGCCGGCACGTCGGCGCAATCGCCGATGGCGTACACATTTTCCCATCGCGTCTCGAGCGTATCGAAGTCAACGCGCACGCCGGCCACCGAATCCGCAATGTGGCTATCGACGAGGACTCGCGCCGGTTCGTGGGGAGGGACAAGGAAGAGGAGATCGTAGTCCAGCGCGAGGCCGAAGCGACCCTGCACGACCCGGCGCTCCGGATCGATCGACTCCACGGCGAAGGAGTAGTGCTGAGTGATCCCACGACGTCGGGCGTGCGCGTCCATCCAGATCGCGGGATCGTGGGCGGGACCGCGCGGCATCGGGTCGCGGGTGAAGAAGTCCATCTTCACCTGCGACCTCACACCGCGGCGTACGAAGTAGTCGTGGAGCACGTACTGGGCCTCGTACGGCGCCGGTGGGCAGCGAAATGGTCCGGGCGGCACGCCGATCACCACTCGGCCGCCCTCGAATCGCGCCAGCTTCTCCTGCAGGCGCAGCGCCGCGTCCATCTCCCAGGCGTGGTTGGCGGCCTCGGTGAATCCGGGGATGGCCTCGGGACGGGTCTGCAGTCCGAGCGATATGACGAGGTGGTCATAGGGAACGACCTCGTCGGCGAGCCGTACTTCCTGCCGCGCGAGGTCGATCCCTTCGATCTCGCCAGTGATGACGCGGACGTTGCGGCGCGCAAGCCGATCGAGCGGTCGCGTGATGTCGCGCGGCCGGCGCTCGCCGATCATGAGCGAGAGGAAGGCCGGCATGTAGACGTGGTCCGCCCGCCGATCGATCAGCGTGACGTCGTGCGCCGCTCCCAACCGGCGACCGAGGCTCGTCGCCGCGACAACCCCGCCGCTCCCACCGCCCAGGACCACGATGCGCTGTCGTCCATTTAACGCCACCGCGTTCGCCTCTCCTGCTCTTCGCGCTGGATCGGCTCGGGCACGTCGCTGGCGAAGCCCGACGTCGATCGCAGTAGCAGCATGATCGCGGAGTCCGAGAGGTCCCGAAGCAGCTCAGTCGCCTCCTGCCGCGCGCGCCGGTCCACGACGAGCCAGCCGAGGCCGAGGACCACGAGCGCCGTCAGCAGTCTTCCCATGCGCCGCCTTTCTGTCGCAAACGGGATGTCGATTCCGGTCTGGTCTCCGCCATCGACTGCCCAACCGAAATCAGCGGCCGGCCGCCGCCGGTTCCACCGCCCGAACGGGAAAATACTTTTCGAGCCAACCGGCGATAAGGGCGGTGACCCGCGGCTCCTTCTGGTTGAACATGAAGTGGTCGACGCCGCTCAAGAGGTGGAGCTCCGTCGGCGGCTTCGCGCGCTTGAACAACTCGATAGACTGCTCCGTCGGCGTGACCGAATCGTTGGCCGAGTGCAGCAACAAGAGCGGCCGCGGCGCGATGTTCCCCACAACGTCGTCGGCGCGGAAGTCGAACATGCTCTGCGCGGTCTCCGCCGGGAACTGCATGATGGAGCGCGCGCTCATATTGGTCCGCAAATGCTCGGGGATCGGCACGATGTCGAAGCGATCGACCATCAGCGATTGCCCGGTGCGCTCGCGGTGCCGCTTGCCCTCGGCCAGCATATTCGTGAAGCGCGCCCAGGCCTCGGGGGTAGCGTGCTGGCCCCGGAACTTGCGCTCGCCATCGCCCCAGCCGCCCTGGGAGATGACGGCGGCGACGCGCGGGTCCGTCCCGCCCGTATAGACGGCCACGGCGGCGCCGAAGCTGCTGCCGATGAGGCCGATGCGATCCGGGTCCACCTCTGGTCGGCTCTGCATGAACGTGATGGCATTACGCGTGTCGGCCACCTGCTCGAGACAGATAATGCGGCCGTGCTCGCCTTCGCTGTCCCCGCAGCCGCGAAAATCGAACCGCATGGCCACGTAGCCCCACTCCGCGAGCTGGTCGCAGGGTCCCCGGCACCCCTCGCCTTCTTTGTTGCCGCCGAAGCCATGAAGCACGAGGAAGGCCGGCCGTCGCTCGCCGGGACGAAGGCCCTGCGGGATGTGGAGCACTCCCGCGAGCTTCAGGCCCTCGGAATCGATGGTGACGCGCTCTTCCATTGACCGGCTCCCCCTCTCCGCGATCTCAGATCCCGGGCGCACGCACCCGCCCGCTGGTGGTCCGTGGCCTTCCCGGCGTATGATCGCACGCGCCGCGCCGCGATGTCACCCGTCCGGTCGGTTGAAGTTTTGAGGCACCACGCCCACGACAGAGCGCCTACTTCGTCCCGGGAGACGATCTCGATGCTTCTCACCGCCGAGGCCGAGCGACGGTTCATCTGCGCGATCTTCGCGGCGCTCGATGTCAGTCCTGCCCAGCAGGATGCGATCGCGGACGTCCTAACCGAAGCCGACCTGCGCGGATACAGCAGCCACGGCATCGTGCGCGTGCCGTTGAACGTCAATCTCATCCGGAGCGGTAACGTTCAACGCGAGGCGCATCCGACGGTGATTCACGATTCGGGGCCAGCCCTGCGCATCGACGGCGACCGCGCCGCCGGCCCGTACGCGGCGACCGTCGCGGCAAAGCAGGCGATCGACCGAGCCCAGAAGCACGGCGTCTGCGCGGTCGGCGTTTCGAACTGCGGGCACATCGGGATGGCTGGCTATTATGTCGAGCTAGCAGCGCGCACCGATCTCGTGGGGCTGCTATTCGCCAAATCGGAGACGTTCGTGCACCCGTATGGCGGGGTGGAGCCGCTGATCGGGACGAATCCCATCGCCATCGCCATCCCCTCCGATCCGGATCCCTACCTTCTCGACATGAGTTCGAGCGCAATCGCGGCGGGCAAGCTGCGCGAGGCGCAGCGCGCCGGCCGTCCGCTCCCCATGGGCGTCGCCGTGGATGCGGAAGGGAACCCGACCACGGATCCGATCGCGGCGGGTCGCGGAGCGCTCAGCGCCGCCGGCGGCGCGAAAGGGTATGGGCTCGCGCTGGCCACGGAGCTGCTCGGCGGGCTGCTCGTCGGTGGGGTCGTCGGCGACATGAAGGTACGCGATGGCCCGCGCGCGCTCTGGGGCTGCTTGATCATCGTTGTGGACCCCGCGTGCCTCACGGATCTCGCTGATTTCAAGCGTCGCGCGGGCGCGTACGTGGAATCGGTCCGCGGCTCGCGCAAGGCCCCCGGCTTCGGCGAGATCCTGATCCCCGGCGAGCGCTCGTTTCGCACTCGCCGAGCGCGGTTGGCCGGCGGCGTACCGATTGCCGACGACGTGTGGGCGACGGTCAGCGAGATCGCACGGGGGCTGGGTATCGATCCAGCGGCCTACGTGGCGGACGCCCAAGGGGCGTAGGCGCCCCCGGGCTCCGCGCGCGGGCAGCGGCTCGCCCCAAACGGCGGCAACCGGGCGCTCGCCGACACAGGATTCCTGCCCGGGCGCTCTTCACGGCGAGGGCGGCCCGAACGGGCCGCCCTCGCCGGTCCTCAACGCGTTCCGAAGCGCCTACTTCTCGATGGGGACCCCGATCATCGAGCCCCACTCGGTCCACGAGCCATCATAGTTCCGGACCTTCGGGTAGCCGAGGAGCTCCTTCAGCGCGAACCAGGTGTGGGAGCTGCGCTCTCCGATGCGGCAGTAGGCGATCACGTCCTTGTCCGGTGTAATGCCGTCGCGCTCGTACCGCTGGCGAAGCTCGTCCGGTGACTTGAACGTCCCGTCCGCCTCGTTCACGGCCTGCAGCCACGGGATGTTGGTGGCCGTGGGCACGTGCCCGCCCCGCTGTGCGGTCTCCTGAAGGCCCGGCGGGGCCAGGACCTCACCCGTGAACTCCGCTGGAGATCGAACGTCGACGAGGGCCGCGCCAGATTTCCCGATGTGCGCCTTCACGTCGGGCTGAAGAGCCCGGAGCGACATGTCGACGCTCTGGACCTTGTACTGGGACGGGGTCACCTTGGGCTCCTCGGTCACCAAATCCCGCTTCTCGAGCTCCCACTTCTTGCGGCCGCCATTCATCAGCTTGACGTTCTTGTGCCCGTACATCTTCGCGATCCAATAGGCGAAGGCCGCGAACCAATTGTGGTTGTCACCGTAGAAGATGATGGTGTCATCGTTCGAGATACCGGACTGCGACAGGAGCTTCTCCCAATCCTCCTTGGTCGGGATGTCGCGCCGCGTCTGGTCCTCGAGCTGCGTCGACCAGTTCCAGCCGATGGCGCCAGGCACATGGCCCTGGCGGTATGCCGACGTATCGACGTCGACTTCAACCAATTTGACGTGAGGGTCCTTCGCGTGCTGAGCAACCCATTCCGTATCAACGAGCGCGTCCGGGTTCGCGTATGTTGCCATGAAACTCCTCCATTCATATGGCTGTCATCACGACGATGTGCGCGTGGAGGCGCGGTCATCCCGGCTCTTGCGTTCCGAAGCTTAGCCCAGCCGGCTTGAGCACCGCAAGCGCGCCCGCTTGACCATGCGCACGAGGCGTGCGTATACTGCGTGTCAATTCTCGACTATTATTATGGGGTTAGTCAAGAATAGCGCCGGAACCGGAGGCGCCGAAATGGCAGGCGAGCCCGAAGAGCTTCTCGATGAAAACGCCCCGGGGGCAACGGTTGTTCCGTCCGAGGTCGAGTTCATCAAGCAGCGAAGCAACCATTTGCGTGGAACCATCAAGCAGACGTTGGAGAGCGACGCGTCGCACTTCTCTGAGGAAGAGTATCAGCTTCTGAAATTCCACGGCGTCTACCAACAGGACGACCGCGAAAAGCGCGCGATTGCGCGCAAAGAAGGCCGGGACAAGGAATGGATCATGATGGTCCGCGCCAAAATCCCGGGCGGAGCCCTCACCGGGGCCCAGTACCTGGCATTCGATGACGTCGCGAACCGATTTGGCGACGGCACGCTGCGAGTCACCACTCGTCAGTGCTTCCAGCTTCACCACGTCGGCAAGGCGCACCTCAAGCAGACCATCCGGTCCATCAACGACGCGATGGTCACGACCCTCGGCGCCTGCGGTGACGTCGAGCGGAACGTCATGGCGTGCCCGGCGCCAAACCGCATCGGCGCGGCCGCCGAGGTCCAGGAGCACGCGCGGATTTTGAGCGATGCCGCGCTCCCGCGCACGAAGGCGTATCACGAGATCTGGCTCGACCACGAGAAGATCGCGTCGACTGAAGAGGAGCTGGACCCGCTTTACGGCGACGTCTATATGCCGCGCAAGTTCAAGACCGCCTTCGCCATCGAGGGTGACAACTGCGTTGACGCGTACTCCAACGACATCGGCATCGTGGCTCACGTCGAACAGGACCACGTGGCGGGGTATACGTTCCTGGTCGGTGGTGGAATGGGGATGACCCACACCGACCGCAACACCCGGCCGCGCGTCGCGGACCCGTTGGCCTTTGTCGAGCCGGACGAACTCGTCGACACGTTCCTCGCCATCATGAAGGTCCAGCGCGACTGCGGAAATCGGATCAGCCGCCGGCAGGCACGAATGAAGTACCTCATCGCCAACGTGGGCCTCGACCGTTTTCGACGGGAGGTCGAGCGCTGGGTGGGCCACCGCCTCGCCCCGCCGCGCGAGCTGCATTGGGACGAGACCGGCGACCACCTGGGCTGGCATCAGCAGTACGATGGCCGCTGGTTCCTGGGCGTGTGGATCGAGAACGGCCGCATCCGAGACGTCGACGGCCTCGCCATGCGATCGGGGTTTCGCGAACTGGTCCGCCAATTCGATCCGGGCATCCGCCTGACGGCGCAGCAGAACATCCTGTTCACCGACATCGCCGACGAACAGCGACCGGCGGTCGAGGCGCTGCTCCGCAAGTATGGCGTCGCCCTGGTTGAGGATGTGCCGAACGCCCTTCGGTATTCGATGGCCTGCCCCGCGATCCCCACCTGCGGCTTGGCGTTGGCGGACGCCGAGCGCGCGTTGCCCGCCGTCGTTCGCCGCATCCAGGCGACGCTCTCGGAGCTCGGCCTCGAGAATGAGCGCCTGAGCATCCGCATGACCGGCTGCCCCAACGGGTGCGCCCGCCCCTTCCTCGGCGACGTCGGCTTCGTCGGCCGCACGCCTGGGAAGTACCAGATCTATCTCGGAGGCGACTTCCAGGGCACGCTTCTCAACCGACTCCTGGCGGACCTGGTGCCGGTTGACCAGATCGCGGACCGGTTGCGGCCCATCTTCCAGCTCTTCCGCGACGAGCGGAACCCGGGTGAGGCGTTTGGCGACTTCTGCCGACGCGCCGGGAACGCGAGACTCCGGGCGCTCGCGTTCCCGGAACCGGTCATGGCAGGTGCCGGTCGGTAGAGCAGCGCTGCCGGGCCCCCTCCTCGCCGATCCGACCGATGGCCGCTGCCGTGCGACGGTACACTAATCCCATGAATGCATCGCTCCGCGGACCGGCGCCCGGCCCGCTCGCGGGCCGCGTCGTCGCATTCCTCGAGTCGCGACGATCGGCGGAGATCGCGCGCTTAATCGAGGTGAAGGGTGGCACCGCCTTGGTGGCGCCTGCGCTCCGCGAGAGCCCAACCGCGGATGATGCGACGATCGACGCGTGGCTCGCAGCCTTGACCCGTGGCGACTTCGCGGCGGTCGTCTTCCTGACTGGGGTCGGCTGTCAGCTTCTCCTGGACCGGTCGCAAGCGATTGGGTTGTTTGGCGAAGTTCTCGCGGGGCTGTCGAAGGCCCAGGTGGTTGCGCGTGGGCCGAAGCCGCTCCACGTGCTCAAGAGCCACGGCGTCCGAGTCGACCTCGTGGCCCCGGAGCCCAACACGTCCGAGGATCTCCTCGCGGCGCTGGCCACGTGGGACCTGCGGGGCAAGCGGGTAGGCGTTCAGCTCTACGGAGGTGCAACGCCGTACCTCGACCGGCTTCGCGAGGGTCTTCTCGCAATGGGGGCGTCGATTTCTGAAGCCGCGCCCTATCGGTGGGAGGGACCCAGCGACGAAGCCCCCGTCGTCCGGTTGATCGATTCGTGCGTGGAGGGCTCGGTCGACGCCCTCGCGATCTTCAGCTCGTCGCAGATCCATACCCTCTTCGCCATCGCGGACGAGCACGGGCGGTCCGAGGCGCTTCGACTCGCATTGAACGGGCGAATGCTCATCGCGTCGATCGGTCCGGTCTCTTCGGAGGCCATTGAGGGCCACGGCGTTCGGGTGAACGTCACACCCCCGCACCCAAAGATGGGGCATCTGATCTCGGCCATCGCCGAGGCGTTCGCACAGCAACCTGCCGCCCCCGGAGTGCGGGAATGACGCCCGACGAGATCGCTGCCGCAAATCGCCGACTTGGCGACGCCGAGCCGCAAGAGGTGCTCCGCTGGGCCCTCGACACGTTCGGCGACCGATGCGCCCTGTCCTCCAGTTTCGGCGCGGAGGATGTCGTGCTCATCGACATGATGTGGCGGATCAATCCGAGGGCGCGCGTCGTGACCCTCGACACGCTGCGGCTGCACCAAGAAACGTATGGAGTCATCGACCGCATCCGCGAGCGGTACAGAATCGAGGTCGAAACGTTTCGCCCGGACCCCGCCAGCGTGGCGCGAATGGTGGCGGAGAAGGGCCTTAACTGCTTTTATGAGAGCGTCGAGAACCGAGAGCTGTGCTGTGGGATCCGAAAGGTCGAGCCGCTTAGTCGCGCCCTATCCGGCCTCGACGCGTGGATCAGCGGCATTCGGCGCGACCAGGCGTCGTCGCGCACCGCTACCGAGAAGGTGCAGCACGATCGCGTCCACGGCGGGATTGTAAAAGTGAATCCATTGTGCGATTGGACGGCGGACCAGGTGTGGTCGTACATCCGGGCCCACGGCGTCCCGTACAACGTCCTCCACGACCGCGGCTACCCCAGCATCGGCTGCGAGCCGTGCACACGGGCGATCCGACCCGGCGAAGACCCGCGGGCAGGCAGATGGTGGTGGGAGCTGGATCCAGACAAGAAGGAATGCGGAATCCACGTGACGAGCCTCGAGAGCGCCGTCGCAACGTGGGGACTGGGCGCGTCCGACGCACTGCACCCCGGCGATGAGGCGCGGGCGCCGGCCGACGCGTGACAGCCTACTTCCCCATCGCTTTGAACCTTGCCGGGCGGAGCTGTCTGGTGGTGGGCGGGGGGCCGGTCGCGGCGCGCAAGGTCCGGGCTCTCCTCGATGCCGGGGCTCGTGTCACCGTGGTCGCCCCGCGGATCTCTCCGGACGTCGAGGCGCTCGCTGAAGTCCGGGCCGCTCCCGCGACGGCCGGTCGCACGCTCGTCGCGCTGCGCCGGCGCCGATTCCTCCCGAGCGACCTGGACGACCAATTCCTCGTGATCACCGCCACCGACGATCCATCCGCGACGCGAGCCGTGGTCGATCAAGCGCGCGCACGCGGCGTGCTCGTCAACGCGGCTGACGATCCCGAACGCTGCGACTTCATCCTCCCCGCCGTGGTTCAGCGCGGCGCCGTCCAAGTTGCCGTCACAACGGGGGGCCAGAGCCCCGCCCTTGCCCGGCACCTCCGGGACAAGCTGGACGACGAGATTCCAGGAGAGTACGAGCCACTCGCGCAAATCCTCGCGTCGATACGTGCGGAGCTTCGCGACGCGGGCGTCCGCGTGGCGCCCGAGGTGTGGCAGCGCGCGATCGCCAACGCGCCGCTCGATGCGCTTCGGGCAGGGGACATCGCGACGGCGTTGAGCCAGCTTCGGGAGGCCCTCACGTCGCCTGAACGGGACGCCGAACCCGATGGTCAGCCACCGGGGCGGCGACCCCGAAGGTCGGGGCGGGTCGTCCTGGTCGGAGCGGGCCCGGGCGATCCGGGCCTGCTGACGCTCGCGGGCCGCGATGCCCTCAACCAAGCGGACGTGGTCATCTACGACCGCCTCGTCAACCGTGCGCTGCTCAGCCATGCGCGCGCCGGCGCCGAGTTGATCTACGCCGGCAAGCGGCGCGGTGGCGAATCGATGACCCAGGACACCATTAACGACCTGATCTGCCAACGGGCGATGTCAGGCCAGATCGTTGTGCGGCTGAAGGGCGGCGACCCGTTCGTGTTTGGCCGCGGCGGCGAGGAAGCGCTGGCGGCGCTCAGCTCGGGCATCCCCTGCACCGTTATTCCAGGCGTGAGCGCGGCCATCGCGGTGCCAGCCTACGCGGGGATTCCGGTTACCCACCGCGGACTCGCCTCGAGTTTCACCGTCCTGACCGGCCACGAGGACCCAAGCAAGCTGTCCGCGTCGATCGACTGGGACAGCCTGGCCCGCCAAGGAGGCACCCTCGTGCTCCTCATGGGCGTCAATACCCTGACGGAGGTCTGCGCGCGCCTCATGAAGGCCGGCCTCGCCGCCGACCTCCCCGCGGCCGTCATTCAGGACGGCACCCTGGACTCGCAGAACGTCGTCATGGGGAGTCTCTCCACCATCGCGGAGCTGGCCCGGGGCGCCGGTGTATCCGCGCCCGCGACCACGGTGATCGGCAGCGTCGTCGACCTCGCGGCGAGCCTTCGGTGGTGGAGCGGCGCATGCACTGTGGCCGAATCGCCAGAGCCATAAACCCGGCACCCATCAGCCCTGCGTCTCCTCGAGAAGCGACCCGACGGTCGTCCGTCGGAGAAGATCGCGCTGCCGCGTCACGTCAGTTGCAGCGGGGCCACCGGCGCTCTCGACGGCCTGCTCCGCAATACCGCCGATCGGGGTGCGCAGGATCACGTCGAGCTTGGGCGCCGACTGTGTCAGCTCATCCGCTTCAGCCGGGTCCAGGCGGCGAATCAGCTCGACGAACAGGGCGAAGTGCTCCTTCTCGTCCTTCGCGATGAAGGCGAGGACTTTCTTCGCGTCTTCATTGTCCGTCGCCTCGATGTGCGCCTCATACAAGTTCATCGCGTCGATCTCGGCGGCGGCGTCGAGGCGCAGCGCGCGAGCAAGCTCCGCGTCCGACATCTTCTTCGGCGCGTTGTAGGTGAACGGGTCCGTTTGGGGCATCCTACGCGCTCCGTTCGAGGACGCAGATCGCTTCCGGTCGCTTGATTCGAAGCGCCACCGACTCCAGCACGCGAAAATGATGATTCATCATGGAGCTCTCCACGTATGCCGCCGTCATGTCGATTCCGACGACGAGGTCGAGATTCTCGGGCCCGGTAGCCACCACAGCCGCTGTGGGATCCGGCAACACGGGGCTCACGAACACGCCAGAGCCCGCGATCTTCCTGATCTGATCGATCTCCAGCACGCCGCTGTTCTCGAACATCCGGTTCATCGCCACGAAGAGCTTCGTGCTCACCACGAGCGCAAAGGGACCGGCGAAGCCGTGCGACCGCACGTGGTCGACGGCGGCGACGACGTCGCGAAAGGCGTTGCCCATTCCGGTCCAGTCGCTCAGCGGGACGCGAAGATGCTCCGCCACGGTCACCAGCCCGCTGCAGCCGAGGTCCCCGTTGCCAAGGAAGATCAGCTCGTCCTCAGTGCGAGCGCAGAACGCCGCCGCGGACGCGACCGGCCCCGTGTCCAAGGGCGCGCCGATGTCGCTGCATGCCGCGAGGTCGCGCCAGTGGACCATGAAGTCTTTGTGGACGATCGGAAGCGGCAAGTACCGGCGGTCGCCCGCCCGCACCTCGTCGCACTCACCCTCGCCGAGCGCGTCGACGACGCCTTCGTTGCGCCCGAGGTAGACGTCGTTCGGCGTGACCTGGACCCCCGGCCCGAGAGGCCCGAATATCGGGATGAAGCGCCGCCCCACCAGCGTCCGACGCGCCACGCGAATCACCGTTTCGTCAAATGCCGTCCACTGGGATTCCGACAACGGTGATTGATCCCGTAAGAGGAGATCTGCCATGCTGCACCCCCGCGCTGACCGGGAAGCGGCGCCGCGGCCTGTGTTGCGAGACCTTCTGATTCCAGTCTACCTGACGTGCCCTGGCTTCCCCGCGCCACCAACCCGTAGGCCAGCCGCCGAGTGCGGGGCCTTAACAGACTGGCGCAATTTCGATACGCGCCGGTTTCAACGCCCCCGCGCGCGGAGCCATGCGCGAGCGATTATGACCCGGTCTTAGATGGAGTAGTTGCCGTGGCGGAAGCCGCTTTCGCGAGGGAGCGGAGCAAGGACAGCGCGCTCCTTGAGGACGCCTACGATGGCGTTGGCCGCGGCTGCCGCGTCAGCGAAGTCGGGAATCGTGAGGTCGGCCTCGGGAGCCACGGTCCCATCGGACGGGCCGCCGACCCAGATGCGCAGCACGGGTGCGGGATGGACCAGCGTTTCGATCGCTCGATCGTCGGCGGACCCAAAGGCATTGGCGGGTGAGACGACGATCTGTCCCGCGTCGACCAGGACCCGAGCGACCTCGCCGTAGCGCCGGACCTTCTCGATGTCCGAGATATCCGCGACGTCCGCGTCGAGTCCGCGGGTGAGGTTGTCCGGCTGGAGCAGATACGCGTGGCGGCCCTCCCTGACGAGCGCGCTCTCGACCCGCCTCACGATTTCGCCCGCGGCTTCCGGCGCACCGCCGACGAGGACCACAGCGGCGCGGTGGCCATAGCTGGCCGCGCGATCCTCGGCGCTCACGTCGCCCGGGAGCCACGAGAGGTCCCGCCTTCTCGCCTCTTCCCACAACGTCATCTGCTCGTCGCTGAGGATCTCCGTGACGATCCCGCCGCCGGAAATGTCGTATCCATCGACAAGCACGAAGCGACCCGTGACGGCGGCGTCCTGGTACAGGTCGAAAGCGAGGGGAGCCTTCGTGCGGATCGTCACCTCGGCCACCTCGTTCTTCGCCACCTGGGTCCGCGCAGCCTGGAGGTCCAGATCTTCGGCGTCGATGATCCGATGGATCGCGGTGACCGAGCAGCCCACCTCGCGTGTGGCCATGCGCATGATGTACCTGCGCCCGCGCTCGAGCGCGCGCGACCCGAGCCAGAAGACGTTGCAGCGCAGGACGGTCGAGGTCGAGGGCGGGCTCTCGACGTGGGAGGCGATCTCTCCGCGCTCGACGAAGATCTGCTCGTCGAGCGTAATCCCGACCGATTCGCCGGCGGTCGCCTCGCGAGGCGGCGGATCGACGTGGAATGCCTCGATGGTCTTGACCCGCGCCGACTTGTTCGATGGGGTAAAGAGCAGCCGATCCCCGATCTGAAATCGCCCCGCCGTAACACGGCCCGCGATGATCCGCCGCTCATCGAACTTGTAGACGTCCTGCACGGGGAAGCGAAGCGGCTGCTCCGACGGCGCGGTCTCTTTCCGGAAAAGGCCGAGCGCATCGAGCACGGTCGGCCCGCGGTACCACGGCATGTTGGCGCTCGGTTCCACGACGTTGTCGCCATGTTTGGCGCTGACCGGTACGAATCGCTCCGGAACCACGCCGATCTGGGAAAGAAACGCGCGATAGTCGCCCTCGATCTCGTCGAACGTGGACTGTCGAAAACCCACGAGGTCCATCTTGTTCACGACGACCGCGACCTGCCGGACGCCGAGGAGGGAGAGGAGGTGGCCGTGTTTCTTCGACTGCTCCCGCACGCCCTCATGCGCGTCGATCAGAAGCAGCGCGGCTTCGGCGCGCGCGGCGCCGGACACCATGTTCTTCAGAAACTCGCGATGGCCGGGGGCGTCGACAATGATGTACTGACGGTTACGCCAGTGAAAGAAGGTGCGGGCAACGTCGATGGTGATGCCCTGCTCTTGCTCTTCGAGGAACGCATCGAAGAGGAACGCGTACTCGAATTCCTTCCCCTGTTGACGACAGATCGCCTGGACCTTCTCCAGCTTTCCGTCCGGGAGGGAGCCCGTGTCCGCGTAGAGCCGGCCAAGAAGGGTCGACTTTCCATGGTCGACATGGCCGACCACGACGATGTTGAGATGCTCTGCAACGTCCGACGCGGCAATCGACATGAGGGCTACATGTAGCCGTCCTTCCGCAGAAGCTCCATGCCGCGACCTTCGTCTTGAGCTCGCCCGGCGCGCTCCGCGATCGTGGTGAGGCGAAGCTCTTCCACGATCTCGCTAAGCGTCTTCGCGGTCGATCGAATCGGGAACGTGCACGGCTCACAGCCGAGGCTTCGATAGCGGGTGCCGTCACCTCGATCGAAGTATAGGTCGATGATGGGGATCTCCTCGGTGCGGATGTATTCCCAGATGTCGATCTCGCGCCAGTCCAGCAGGGGGTGAATGCGGACGTGCGTGCCCTCTGGGAAAGACGTTTTAAACTGGTCCCACAGCTCGGGCGGCTGATCGCGAAAATCCCAGTCGCCGTGCTGGTCGCGAGGCGAGAAATACCGCTCCTTCGCCCGAGTGCCTTCCTCATCCGCGCGAATTCCCATGATGACACCGGTGAAATTCTGCTCAGCGAGGAACTGCTTGAGGGCGTTGGTCTTGAGGGCTGTGCAGCAGGTAACACGACCAAGCGTGTGGTTCATTCCCGCCGCGAGGGCCTCCTTGTTCTGGCCGACGAGCAGGTTCAACCCCCACTCGCGGACCACCCGGTCGCGGTATTCGATCATCGCGGGAATCTTGTAGCTCGTGTCGATGTGGACCAGCGGAAACGGAACGTGGCCGAAGAACGCTTTCCGCGCCAGCCAGAGCAGAACGGTGGAGTCTTTTCCCATGGACCAGAGCATGCAGAGATCGTCGAAGTGCTTGTAGGCCTCGCGAAAGATGTACACGCTCTGCGCCTCGAGATCCCGCAGGTGACCCAGAGTCGGTACAGATGCCGTTTCGGCTGGGGTAAGCGCAGTCATGAGAGCGGTCCGCATTGTTGAGTATGTTGACCGACATCATAATAAATGCGCCCGGAGGCCGTCAACGTCCCCGCCACGCCCACGTGAACGGATCGGCACGTTCTTGACACATAGTCGGATGTCGCGCTATCCAAATGGGATGCCGCAGTCCCCCTCTCACCGTGATTGGTACAAGGACGCCATCTTCTACGAAGTTCCCATTCGCTCGTTCTCGGACAGCAACGCCGACGGCATTGGCGACCTCCCCGGCCTCACTGCGCGCCTCGACTACATCCAGGCGCTGGGTGTGGACTGCATCTGGCTCCTCCCCTTCTATCCGTCACCGCTGAAGGACGACGGTTACGACATCTCCGACTTTCGCGACATCCATCCCGACTACGGGACGCTCCGCGACTTCCGGGCCTTCTTGAAGGCAGCCCACGGGCGCAACATCAAGGTCATCGCGGATCTTGTGCTGAACCACACCTCGGATCAGCATCCCTGGTTCCAGGAGGCGCGGCGCTCCCCAACCTCACCCAAGCGCGACTACTACGTCTGGAGCGACGATCCGGAGCGGTATGCGGGCGCACGCATCATCTTCACGGATTCGGAGGTCTCGAACTGGACCTGGGACCCCATCGCGGGACAGCACTTCTGGCATCGGTTCTTCAGCCACCAGCCCGATCTCAACTTCGAAAACCCCAAGGTCCGCCGCGAGATCCTCGACGTCGTCTCGTTCTGGCTCAACCTGGGCCTCGACGGGTTTCGCTGCGATGCCGTTCCGTACCTTTTCGAACGCGAGGGAACGAACTGCGAGAACCTGCCCGAGACGCACCAGTTTCTCAAAGAGCTTCGGGGCCACGTCGACCGCCATTTTCC